>JAPPGV010000035.1:0-61846 GCA_028821235.1 bacterium | reverse complement strand
CGACCGCTCCGGCTTCCGTTACGACCGCTCCGGCTTCCGTTACGACCGCTCCGGCTTCCGTTACGACCGCTCCGGCCGTCGCTGAGGCGACCGAAGCGGAGGCGCAACCGCCGGTGCCCGAGCCGGTCGTCGAGGACTTGGAGGTGGTGGTCGAGCCCGAGCCGGTCACCGAGGCCGCGGCGGTGCCTGCGGAGTCCGAGGCCGCCACCGACGTCGAGGCCACGCCCGAGGAATCCGGGCCCGACACCGAGGCCACGCCCGCGTCCGCGGCGGTGGACGCGACCGAACCCGAGGATCCGGCGCCGGCGCCGACCGGCATGCCCATCGAGTTCCCCCCCGGCGTGAACCTGATCACCATCTCCGGTACGGTCGCTCCGGGTGAGCGCCGGGCATACGTGTTCGATGCGCTGGCCGACGTCCAGTACACGTTCACGCTCGGAGCGCCCGCCGGCGTGTGGCTGAACGCCGGGCTGGGCGAGGACGTGGCCGGCCTGCCGGGAGAGCGGCCGAGACGAGCATCTCTCGTCCTTCCGGCGAGCGCGACCCGGCTGCTGGAGGTGGTCTCGACTGCCGAGCAGCCGGCCGACTACGAGATAACCGCCACGGTCCGCTCCCTCGACCTCGGTCCGCCCTCCGGTCCGGTGATCTACCTGACCTTCGACGACGGGCCCCATCCGGTGCACACCGCCGAGGTGCTCGACCTGCTGCGGCGGTACGGGGCACGAGCCACCTTCTTCGTGGTCGGGAGGATGGTCGAGCGCTTCCCTCACCTGTTCAACAGGATCCTGCTCGAGGGCCACACGGTGGCCAACCACACCTGGAACCACGAGAACCTGACCAAGCTGTCCGGCGAGGCCATTGACCGGACTCTCGAGCGGACCCAGGAGATCCTTGGCGCCAACGCCACCACCTGCATGCGCCCTCCCTACGGGGCGCTTGACGACCTTGCCCGGCAGAGAGCCGAGGAGCACGGCCTGGACGTGATCATGTGGAGCGCCAGCGCAAATGACTGGCTCGACCTGACCCCGGACACGATCGCCGGACGGATCGTGGCGGGCGCGGTCGATGGCGGGGTCATCCTCATGCACGACGGGGGCGGCGACCGTTCCCGCACCGTGCGGGGCCTGGACCTGGCCCTCCGGCAGGTGTCGGATCAAGGGATGCGCTTCGAGCCCATCTGCACCCGGTAGCGATCGCCTAGGCGGCGGCCACCAGCAGGGGGATCCTGACCTCGCGGGGGTCCAGGCCGCCGTGATATCCCACCATGCGCCGGTCCATGTGGCCGGGAAGCAGCACCCGGCCGGTGCCGGCCAGGAAGGCGCCGTCCGGCCTCGCCTGCCGGGCCGCATCCTCCGCCGGATCACCGAGCGGCCCCCACCAGGATTCCATCTGCCTCGCCGGGTACCAGGTCGCCGGTACCTCGGCTCCCAGGGCCTCGATCCGATCGGCGGCGCCCCGGACGTAGAGCGAGCGAGGATCGCCGTAAAGCACCAGGTCAGGATGGTGACGCCTCCGGATCCGGTGCTTGCCGGGCTTCTCGATGGTGACCAGCCCGTGATCCGCCGTGCCCACCATCCGGACTCGGGGAGGAAGCAGGGCGGAGAGGCGCTCCCATGCGTCGGCTGCCTGCGAGAGGGCATCTGCGTAGGCCTCGCTGCCGAACCCGTGGACGTGGGCCGAGATGTCCACGTCAGGGAAGTAGGCGAACACCAGGCGCCCGGGAATCCGGGCCAGGTCAAGCACCGCCTGGACGAAATCGAACATGCTGTCGACTCCTTCGAAGCGGCAGCCCCGGTACAGGACGCGGGTAAGGGGAGTACCCGAGTAGCCGCGTGACTGCACGGTGATGGGCTCGATGCCGGCGGCCGCCAGCCGCTCCCACAGGTTGGGGCTCGGAATGGTGTGGCGCCGGACGGGGACGGGACGGCCGGTGCTGTCCACCCACCGGAGCACGTTGACCGGATAAGGGTGGCCTTCCAGCAGCATGAAGTGCCCGATCACGCCATGCCGGCTCGGAGGGAGCCCGCTCGCCACGGTGGCGAGGCTGACCGTGGTGGTGGTCGGGAAGGGGGCGTCCAGCGTTCCCTGCCGGGCCGTCGCCAGGGACCAGGCCCGTGGGTGGTCGAGCTGGTGGTCGCCGAGCCCGTCGATCATCATCAGCACGTAGCTGGCCGCATCGGGGATCCGGTCGGACAGGTGGGGATGGAGCCGATCGAAGGGCGCCGACCCGGTCAGCCGCCATTCCAGCTCGGCGACGAGGTTGGGCAGGGATCCTCCCGAGTAGTCCGGGATCCGGAGCGTGGCGGTCTCGGTCACCCCCGAACGCTAGCGGTTCACCGGTCACCCGGACGACGGCGTGCCGGACCCGGCTCGGCCCCGCATTTGGTCCTAGTGGTCTGTCTGTGTAATGGCGGTGCGGTATAGCGTCGGCAGCGGTGTTCCTCGCAAGGCCCGCTGACGAAGGCGTACCCGCAGGGTACGTTGAGGAAGCGGAACGAAGCGACGGGGCGCCGATGGCCGCCAGAGCACCCGGTTGTTTCGCAGACAGACCACTAGGTCATGCGTGGCGTGAATTCAATCCGTCTCGGGTTGGTCCCTATACTCGCCAGGGTTCGAGCCGCCGTGACCGTGGTCCCAGCACCGACCGGCTGAGGAGGGGCGGAGCCGGACTCGAACGGCCGGGAACAGGGCGACCAAGGCGACGGGTGGAACGACCGTGAGCGAATACTTCCAGGACTACGTCGCGGTGGCTGCATTCGCCGCATTCGGGGTCCTGCTGGTGGCCCTCACCCTGGGGATCACCTACCTGGTGCGGCCCTCCAACCCCACCCGAGAGAAGGTCGCCACATACGAGTGCGGTGTGGACGCGGTTGGGGAGGGTTGGAACCAGACCTTCGTCCGCTACTACATCTTCGGCCTGCTGTTCGTGGTGTTCGACGTGGAGGCGGTCTTCATCTTCCCGTGGGCGGTGGTGTCCGAGGACCTCGGCCTACCAGGGGTGATAGCCATCGTCGTCTTCATCCTGACCCTCCTCGAAGGGCTCCTGTACGCGGTGCGCAAAGGGGTGCTCCGGTGGGAGTAGTCGCCGATCGCTTCGGGGGCCTGAAGCCGGTTTCCTGGTTGCTCAACTGGTCCCGCCGCTACTCGCTCTGGCTGTTCCAGTTCGGTCTGGCCTGCTGCGCCATCGAGATGATGGCCGCCTCCGGACCACGCTACGACTTCATGCGCTTCGGGATCATCCCCTTGCCCGCCTCGCCGCGGCAGGCCGACCTCATGGTGGTGGCGGGAACCGTGACCGACAAGATGGCCCCGGCCATCAAGCGCCTCTACGAGCAGATGCCCGAGCCCAAGTACGTGATATCGATGGGTTCCTGTTCCAACTGCGGGGGCCCCTACTGGGATTCCTACTCGGTCACCAAGGGGGTGGATCAGATCATTCCGGTGGATGTCTATGTCCCCGGCTGCCCTCCCCGGCCGGAGGCCCTGATGGACGGGATCGTCCTGCTGCAGCAGAAGATCAAGGACGAGGACGTGCGCGACAAGTGGAAGCAGCGTGACCGCCAGCCCGTCTGAGAGCACCGTCTCCGAAGCAGCCGACGCGCTCGAGGAGTTCGCCGACCGGGTGGCCGCAGCGGTGGGCGGCCGGGCCGAGGTGGCCCACGGGACCGTCAAGGTGCGGGTGGCGCCCTCGGCCTGGAAGGAGGCCCTGACCGTTACCTCCGGTGACCTGGGTCTGGTGTTCCTGTCCTGGCTGTCCGCCACCGATTGGACGAACGAGGTGGCGGTGGGGGATGAGCCCGACGGACCGGTGGAGGAGCGCTACGAGTTGCTGTGCGCGGTCTCCGACCTGTCTGACGGCAACCTGGCCATAATCTCGACCGACCTCGACCACGACTCACCATCCATCGCGAGCGTGGCCGATGTCTATCCCGGCGCCAACTGGCACGAGCGGGAGGCCGCCGAGATGTTCGGCATCGACTTCGTGGGCCATCCGGACCTCACCAAGCTCTACCTGCCCGACTCCTTCGAGGGCTACCCGCTCCGCAAGGACTTCCCGTTGCTGAGCCGGGAGGTGAAGCCCTGGCCCGGCAAGGTCGATGTCGAGGACATGCCCGAGAACGGCAGCCCGTCAACCGAGAACCCCGGGAACTAGTGGTCTACCTGCAAAACCTCCGCCGTGCTCTGCGTGCCAGCGACGCCCCTCGCTGCGTTCCGCCTCCTCAACGTACCGCTGCGGGTACGCCTTCCTCAGCGGGCCTTGCGAGGAACGCCGCCGGCGGCACATATCACGGCGCCATTTCACAGGCAGACCACTGATGCAAGGAACTTTCGCCCATCACCTGTCGGAGGCAGCCGTCTCGGTCGAGCTGGAGACCGAGGGCATGACCCTCAACATCGGTCCCCAGCATCCTTCCACCCACGGCGTGCTGCGCCTCGTCGCGACGGTCGACGGCGAGCGGGCCACCAACGTCCGCCCGGTCATCGGGTACATGCACCGCGGCTACGAGAAGCTGTCGGAGGTTCGCACCTACCCCCAGATCATCACCATCATCAACCGGATCGACTGGGTGTCGGGGTTCGCCAACGAGGTCCCGTTCGTGGTGGCGGCCGAGCGCCTGATGGGTGTCGAGGCCCCGCCCCGTGCGCAGTGGATCAGGCTGGTGCTGACCGAGATGGCGCGGATCTCCTCCCACCTGGTGTTCATGGCCTCCTACCCGCTGGAACTGGGCGCCGCCACGCCGCTCTTCTTCGCCCTCCGGGAACGGGAGAGGGTGCTGGACCTGCTGGAGTCGGTCACCGGAGGCCGCTTCCACCCCAACTTCAACCGTCTCGGGGGGGTCAAGCCCGTCTACGCAGCCGGCCCGGTCACCAAGAAGGCCGGTATGGACATACCTTCCGGCTTCCTGGCCGAGACCAGCGATGCAATGACGAAGGTGCTCGCCACGTGCGACGAGATCGAGAACCTGGTGGCGGGCAACGAGGTGTTCCTGGCGCGCACCAAGGACGTCGGGGTCCTACCCGCCGACATCGCCGCCTCCTACGGGGTCTCGGGGCCCAACCTGCGGGCCTCGGGTGTCGGGTTCGACCTGAGAAAGGTGTCGGACTACCTGCCCTACGCCGACTTCGACTTCGATGTCCCGGTGGGTCGCAACGGTGACTGCTGGGACCGGTGGTGGGTGCGCCTCGAGGAGATCCGCCAGTCGTGCCGGATCATCACCCAGGCCATCGACGGCCTGCCGTCGAGCCCGCTCCAGGCCAAGGTGCCCCGCATCATCAAGGTCCCGGCCGGCGAGACCTACGTTCGGGCCGAGAACCCGAAGGGCGAGATGGGCTACCACCTGGTGTCCCTCGGTGGTCTGGGTCCCTACCGCCTCAAGATCCGCTCCGCCTCGTTCTCCAACCTCTCGATCCTGCCCTGGATCCTTGAGGAAGCCCTGGTCCCCGACTTCATCGCCATCATGGGGTCGCTCGACTTCGTGCTCGGAGACGTCGACCGATGAGCCTGGAGCTGACCTTCTGGTGGCTGCTGGCCATCAAGCTGGCGGTAGCGGCGGCGGTGGTCCCGGTGATCGGCATGGTGATCGGCTATGCCGAGATGAAGCTCTCCGCCCATATGCAGAGCCGGGTGGGCCCGTACTTCGCGGGCGGGCGGTTCGGGTGGGCCCAGCTCATCGCCGACGGGGTGAAGTTCATCCAGAAGGAGGACATCATCCCCGAGGAGGCGGACCGCCCCGTCTTCAAGTGGGCGCCCGCCCTGGTGATGCTGGGGACGATGGCGTTGCTGGTGATCGTGCCTGTCCACCCTTCGCCCAGGTACGGGATCGTGCGCGACCTGGAGGTCGGGATCTTCTACGCCCTGGCCATCTCGTCGGTCAGCACCATCGGCGTGCTCATGGCCGGATGGTCATCGGCCAACAAGTACTCGATGATCGGCGGGCTCCGGGCCGCCGGCCAGCTGATCGCCTACGAGCTGCCGCTGGTGCTCGCCACGGTCGGGGTGGTGATCCAGGCCGGAACTATGTCGATGCAAGGCATCGTGTCGGCGCAGGTGGCCCAGGGCTGGCCTTTCCTCCTGACCCAGTTCATCGGCTTCGCGATCTTCATGATCGCCACCCTCGCCGAGCTGACCCGCCTCCCGTTCGACATGCCGATCGCCGAATCGGAGTTGGTGATGGGCTACGTCACCGAGTACTCGGGGTTCCGCTTCCTGTTCTTCTTCCTGGCCGAGTTCGCCAACATGTTCTCGATGTCGGTGATCGCCGCCACCCTGTTCCTGGGTGGCTACGGCTTTTGGGGCATCAACCCTGAGACCCTGCTGTCGCCGATCATCCTGTTCGCCAAGGTCGGGATCCTGATCTTCCTGATGATCTGGCTGAGGTGGACCCTTCCGAGGCTGAGAGAGGACCAGCTCCAGACCCTGGCCTGGAAGTGGTTGATTCCGATTGCGATCGTGAACATCATCGCGACCGCGGTACTGAAGGTGGTGCTATAGATGAAACTCCCCCGGCTGCCCTCCCTCACCAAGCTGCCCAAACTCGGCATGCTGTCCGGCCTGCGGGTCACCTTCACCACCATGCTCCGGACCTGGGCATTCAACCTGTCCGGCGGGCGGGTGGGCCTGCGGTCCACCGTCAACTATCCCAAGGTCAAGGAGACCCCCGTTCCGCGGGCGCGGGGGGTTATCGCCCTCGATCAGGAGGCCTGCACGGTGTGCATGCTGTGCGCCCGCCAATGCCCCGACTGGTGTATCTACATCGAGGGCCACAAGGAGATCAAGCCTCCGACCCGTCCTGGCGCGAGGCCTCGGGCCCGGGCCACCCTGGACCGCTTCGACATCGACTACGCCCTCTGCATGTACTGCGGTATCTGCGTGGAGGTCTGCCCCTTCGACGCCCTGTTCTGGACTCCCGAGTACGAGTACTCGGAGTACGACATGGGGCCGATGATGCACGACATGGATCGTCTCCAGGACTGGATGGAGACGGTGCCCAAGGGCCTGGGGGCCCAATCGTGACCGCGGCGCCGGTCCGTGGTCGCCGACCGGCAGGACGGGTCGGATGACCTTTTCCGAGTGGATCGCCGAACCCGTCAACTGGGCCTTCCTGGCCATGGCGATCCCAATGGTGATAGCGGCGCTCCGGGTCGTGACCAGCCGGAACGTGGTCCACGCCGCCCTGTTCCTGGTCCTGGCCCTGGCCGCCTCGGCCGGGCTGTTCATCCTGCTGTCGGCCGAGTTCGTGGCCTGGGTGCTGGTCCTGGTCTACATCGGTGCGGTGGTGGTGCTCTTCCTGTTCGGCATCATGATCACCCGAGCTCCGATCGGGCGGGAGACCAACCTCAGCCACGACACCCGCTGGCCCGCTGCGGTCGCCGCGCTCGGGGTGTTCGCGGTGACCTTCTGGCTCATCAACGCCGTCGCCACTCAGATGGGCGGCTTCAGCGAGCCGCTCCCCGCGGTGGGCCGGGCCACCGCCACCGGGATCCTGGGCGAGGGGTTCATCAACCGCTACCTGATCCCGTTCGAGGCGGTCGGCTTCGTCCTGCTGGCGGCCCTCATCGGCGGGATCACCCTGGCCCGCAAGGACCTCACCCCCGCCGAGGAGGAGGAGGGAGCCCGGGTATGACCCCGATCCGCCGGAGCCCGGCATGGTCCTGACCCAGTTCCTGGTCCTGGGGGCGCTCCTGTTCTCGATCGGGGTGTACGGCCTGCTGTCGCGCCGCAACGCCGTGACGGTCCTGCTGGCGGTCGAGCTCATGCTGGCTGCGGTGAACATCAACCTGATCGCGTTCGAGGCGTTCTGGAACACGGCTGCCGCCCACGGCCAGATCTTCGCCATCTTCGTCATCACCATCGCCGCCGCCGAGGTCGGGATCGGCCTGGCCATCATCCTCCTGGTGTTCCGTAACCGCGCCTCGGGCAACATCGACCAACTGGACCTGATGCGATGGTGAGCGCGGTGGCCTCGGCACCCCTGATCCTGGCCGCCGGGGACGGCGGAGCCGGCGACTTGTCGTCCGGCGGTTTCTTCGCCGAGACCGCCTGGATCATGCTGGTGTTGCCCTTCGCGGCCTTCCTGGCCATCATCCTGGTGGGCAAGCGCATGAAGAGCCTCGGCGCCGAGCTGGCCATCGGCGCCATGGGGGTCAACCTGCTGTGGGCCAGCGTGCTGTTCGTCCAGAACATGACCGGAGGCATCTACCGCGAGGTGAACCTCACCATCGCGGAGATCGGCACCCTCGGGATCACCGATCGCAACCTGTCGTTCGAGCTGGGGTTCGTGGTGGACGGCCTGTCGATCATGATGTATTGGGTGGTGGCCTTCGTGGGCTTCCTGGTCTTCGTCTACGCCCACGGCTACATGAAGGGCGACATCCGGGTGCCGTGGTTCTTCGCCTCCCTATCGCTGTTCGCCGGCTCGATGCTGGTGCTGGTGGGAGCGCCCAACCTGATCCAGCTGATCATCGGCTGGGAGGGGGTCGGTCTGGCCAGCTACCTGCTGATCGGCCACTACTGGGAGGAGAAGGAGAACAGCGACGCGGCGGTCAAGGCCTTCCTGACCAACAAGGTGGCCGATGTAGGCCTGATCCTCGGGACGATCCTCCTGGTGCCGGCGTTGGGCACGTTCCGCTTCTCGGCGCTCAGCGCAGCGGCCGATGCCCACAGCGACCTGCTGGGAGGGGTAGCGGTGGCCGGCGCGCTGCTGCTCTTCTTCGGGGCCATGGGCAAGTCGGCCCAGTTCCCGCTGCATGTCTGGCTGCCGGACGCCATGGCGGGCCCCACCCCGGTCTCGGCCCTGATGCACGCCGCCACCATGGTCACCGCCGGCATCTACCTCATGGCCCGGACCTTCCCCCTCTACCACCAGATGGCCACCGAGGCCCGGCCGTGGATGGTGACGATCGCGGTCATCACCCTGTTCGTGCTCGGCTTCCTGGCGCTGGTGGCCGACGACCTGAAGCGGGTGCTGGCCTACTCCACCGTCTCCCAGCTCGGATACATGATGGCGGCGGTGGCGGCCGGCGGGTACACGGCAGGCCTGTTCCACCTGTTCACCCACGCCTTCTTCAAGGCATTGCTGTTCCTCGGAGCCGGGTCGGTCATCCATGCCGTCCACTCCAACAACATGAGCGACATGGGTGGCCTGCGCAAGGAGATGCCGGTCACCTTCTGGACGTTCGTAGTGGGATCACTGTCGCTGGCCGGCGTGATCCCGCTGGCCGGTTTCTGGTCCAAGGACGAGATCCTGGCCACCCTCGGCCACGAAGGGTACACCGCCTTCATGTGGGTGGCGATCCTGGGGGCGTTCGTCACCGCCTTCTACATGACCCGAGCCGTTGCCCTGACCTTCTTCGGCACCTACAAGGGCCACGGCCATCCCCACGAGTCCCCGCCGGTCATGACCGCCCCGCTGGTGGCCCTGGCGGTTCCCAGCGTCATCGCCGGCCTGCTCAACATCCCCGGGGTGTCATGGGGCCCGATCCGGAACTTCACGGATTGGGTGGGCGCCCGCATCGTCCCGATGGGGGACTACCACCCCAAGGCCATCGAATGGGAGCTGGCCGCCTACGGTCTGATCGCGGCGGTGGCCGGCATAGCCCTCGGATGGAGGCTGTTCGCTCCGGACGCTGAGACCCAGCAGGCGAGGGACCGGCTCCGGATCCCCGTGCTGTACCCGCTCCTCCACAACAAGTACTACATCGACGACCTCTACATGAAGGGCGTGGTCAACCCGATCAAGGGTCCCCTGGCCCGGGCGATCGACTGGGTGAACGGCTACGTCATCGATGCGGTCATCAACGGCGCCGGCGCGGTCACCGCCTGGCTGGGAGGGCTGGTCTACGGCCGCTTGGACCAGCAGGGCATCGACCTGTTGCTCAACGCCGCCGCAGGCGGAACGAGAGGTGCCGGCGGGAAGCTGCGGCTCCTCCAGAGCGGCAAGGTGCAGCAATACGCGGGCGCCTTCGTGGTGGGCGCCCTGCTGCTGGTAGTGGCCTTCGTGCTGGTCACCTAGAAGCGCATCCGACAAGGAACCCGAGAGAAGACAGAGGAAGGACGAGCGACATGGACTGGTTCGAATCCGCGGGGCTCAGCCTCATCGTGTTCCTGCCCGCTGCGGGCGCGCTAGCCCTGTTCGCCGTGCCGAAGGCCCGGGAGGACGCCCAGAAGTGGGTGGCCCTGCTGACCACCGGCCTGACCGCGGTGCTGGCCGTTGCGGTGGCCGCCAACTTCAACTACGGAGGGTCGGAGAAGTTCCAGTTCGAGGTCTCCCAGAGCTGGATCCCGGCCATAGGCGCCCGGTACCACATCGGGGTGGACGGCATCAGCCTGCCGCTCCTGGTCCTCTCCGCGGTGGTGACCGTGCTGGCTGTCATCTACTCGTGGGACCACTGGGAGGAGCCCCGCAACGTCCGGGGCTTCCTGGCCCTGATCCTGCTCCTGGCCACCGGCATGAACGGAACGTTCGTGGCGCTCGACCTGGTGCTCTTCTTCATCTTCTTCGAGCTGGTCCTGCTGCCCATGTACTTCATGATCGGGATCTGGGGGGACAGCGCCAAGCGCCGCATCCCGGTGCTGGGCCGGACGGTGACGATGCGGCTGTACGCGGCCATCAAGTTCTTCCTCTTCACCCTGTTCGGCTCGGCCTTCATGCTGCTCGGTTTCCTCGCCCTCTACTTCCGGTCCGGCGACTTCCTCGGGGACAACACGTTCGACATCCCGACCCTGATCGAGCTCGGGTCGCGGAACGCCTTCGGGAGCGGCACGTTCGCCTTCCTGGTGTTCGGGGCGATGTTCCTGGGCTTCGCCGTGAAGGTGCCCATGTGGCCCTTCCACACCTGGCTCCCCGACGCCCACACGGCCGCGCCGACGGTCGGCTCGGTGCTCCTGGCGGCGATCCTGCTGAAGCTCGGTTCCTACGCCTTCCTGCGGATCAGCATCCCGATCCTCCCCGACATGGCCCGGGAGTGGGCGCCCTTCATCGGCCTGCTGGCGGTGATCGGCATCATCTACGGCTCCCTGGCCTGCCTGGCCCAGACCGACGTGAAGCGCCTGATCGCCTTCTCCTCGGTGGGGCACATGGGCTTCGTCATGCTCGGCATCGCCACCATGACCGATGTGGGCTTCAACGCCTCGCTGATCGGCATGGTCGCCCACGGCCTGATCACCGGCCTGCTCTTCTTCCTGGCCGGCTCGATGCATCACCGTTACCACACCCGCGAGATCGCCCGCCTGGGCGGCAACCAGAAGCTCATGCCCTGGATGGGCGGCATCTTCGCCTTCACCGCCATGGCCTCGCTGGGACTGCCCGGCCTGGCCGGGTTCTGGGGCGAGTTCATGTCGCTCCTGGGCGCCTACCGTCCCCTGGCCGGGCTCAGCCTCAGCCAGTTCCAGACCTACATGGTGATCGGCGCCGTCGGGACCGTCCTCACCGCCGGGTACATGCTGTGGATGCTCCAGCGGGTCAACCTCGGCGAGCCCAAGGCCGAGTGGTCCGAGCACGAGTTCCATGACGTGGAGCCCACCGAGTGGCTGGCCTGGGCGCCGCTGATCGTGGCCATCGTGGCCATCGGCGTCTACCCGCGGATCGTCTTGGGGGCCACCACCGACGCGGTGGTGAACCTGGCCCGGACCGCCTTCGGAGGCTGATGGATGGACCTCGACTACCACGCGCTCGCGCCTGAGCTGGTCGTAGCCGCCACCATCCTGGTGGTGCTGGGGCTGGATGTGGCGCTGCCGCGTCCCCGCAAGTACTGGACCGCCTTCGCCGGGGTACTGGGCCTGGCGCTGGCGGCGGTGCCGCTCCTGACGCTGGCATTCGGCGACGGTCCCGAGACCAGGTCGATGCTGGGGGGGCTCTACGTGGTGGACGGGTTCGCCCTGGTCCTCAAGGCGGTGTTCATCGTGGGCGGCTACCTGGTGCTGCTGATGTCGGTGTCCTACATCGAGAGCGACCGCTACTACCAGGGCGAGTACTACCTGCTGATGCTCACCTCGATCCTGGGCTCGCTGGTGATGGCGTCGTCCCGGGACCTGATCACCCTGTTCGTGGGCCTCGAGCTGGTCACCGGGCCCCTGTTCCTGCTGGCCGGATGGCGCAAGGGCGACGCCAAGTCCAACGAGGCGTCATTGAAGTTCTTCATTCTCGGCGTGCTGTCCACCGCCATCCTGCTGTACGGCATGTCGTTCCTCTACGGGCTGACCGGCTCGGTCACCTACGAGGGCATCCGGGAGGCCGGGGCCGACCTGCTCGACAGCGGGGCCTTCCGGCTGGCGGTGCTCTTCACCCTGGTGGGCTTCGGCTTCAAGGTGACGGCGGTGCCCTTCCATTTCTGGGCGCCGGACACCTACGAGGGCGCCCCCATGCCCGTCACCGCCTACCTGTCCGTCGGATCGAAGGCGGCCGGCTTCGTCGGGCTGTTGCTGCTCTGCTACAAGGCGCTGCCGTCGGTGACCGAGATTTGGGGTCCGGCGCTGTGGGTGCTGGCGGCGCTGTCGATGACGCTGGGCAACCTGACCGCGCTGCGCCAGGACAACGTGGTGCGCATGCTGGCCTACTCCTCGATCGCCCAGGGGGGCTTCATCCTGGTGCCGTTCGCGGCCGCGGCGGTGAGCAACGATCCGGCGGTGATCCAGGAGGCGGCGTCGGCGACCATCGTCTACGTGATCATCTACGCCTTCATGAACCTGGGCGCCTTCGGGGTGGTGATAGCAGGCGCCCGCCGGACCGGCAGCACCATGATCGACGACTGGGCCGGGATGTGGCGCTACGCCCCCCGCCTCGCCGTGCTGGGCGCCATGTTCTTCTTCTCGCTGGCCGGCATCCCGCCCCTGGCCGGCTGGTACGCCAAGTTCGCCATGTTCCTCGCCATCCTGCGCCCCGGCAACGCCTGGGCGACCACCCTGGCGGTGATCGCGGCGGTCAACGCGGTGATCGCGCTGGTCTACTACGCCCGGATCGCCAAGACCATGTGGATGGATCACGTGCCCGAAGGCGCCACCCACACGGCCACGGCCGCCAACCCGCTGAGCGGCTCACTTGCCCTCGCCCTGGGCATCTCGGCGATCTTCGTGGTGGTGGCCGGCATCCTCCCGTTCGAGTTCGCCGGAGTCTTCGCCGACCTGGCCAAGGTGGTGACCACCGGCATTTGACATGAGGAGGCGCTATGGGCGGAGCTGCACGGGTCGCCGTCTGATCTCTGATAGACTCCACCAGCCTTCTGCCTACAGAGGACTCCTAAACGATGAAACTCCGTACCGTATATATCAGGTTCTTTCGCGCATTCAACTTCGACTATCTCCGGGCGAACCACTCTCAGGCTGTTGCGTATCCTTGGGACACGACCGAGGACGGCCGCTTTTATCCGTACATTAGGCTTGATATCGACCCTGAGTTGACCTGCATAGTCGGGGCCAATGAGTCTGGTAAGAGTCAGCTTCTCCAGGCGATTGAATGTGCAATGGGTACGAGAAGGCCGAAGCCTTCCGACTTCTGTCGTTACTCGTCATACTTTACTGTATCTGAAGAAATGAAAGTGCCTCACTTCGGCCTTCACTTCGATAAGGTCACACAGGATGAAGAGGATTCGATCATTGGAATAATCGGCAATGCTGAAATTACTAGCTGCTCTTCGTTCCGCATCTTCCTAACCGACAACACAGAAAGCTACTTGTACCTTGATAACCAATCTACACGCCACCCTCTCTCCACCGAAGAAATCCAGCAACTCAGGAAGCTGTTGCCAAGGCTTGTTCATATTAATCCTAACCTTGCCATTCCCAACAGCGTACCGATATCGATTCTCGCCGATACCGATGACCAGCTCGGCACCGGTCAGACCGTAACTCGCCTTGATCGGTGGGCACTCGTCGACCCGATTGTCGCTGGCGCACCTACGCTTCTGCCACGACTTGGAGATCCAGCTGCACTGGTGGAGAAACTTGGGATCATACTTCAGGGTACAGGTTCGCGGATGGCGTCTACAGGCACCGGAAACCAAGGACATGAAGCGGAACTCCAGCTCGCCCACAATCTGTTGATGAAGGTTAGCCGGATTCATCCTTCTGCGTTCGCTGAACTTCAAACTGCCTTGAGAAGAGCTGACGAAGGCATGGCGAATGCAATTGTAGCTACCATGAATAGGCATATTGATAGCCACCTAAACCTTACGAAATGGTGGTCTCAGGACAAACAGTATAGAAAAGGAACTGTCGTTAGACCGTGATCTAAATGAGGCCATCGATGACAGAGAAACTCTGGAAAAGATACTCGATAACTTAAAATATGCCGAGATCTATGCGAGCCAACCGGAGGCCTTCACATCCGGTAGTGAGCAGGACACAGTCCAGGCTACGGAACAAGGCGATACACCACGGAGCGCCTCGGAGGAGGGTCCTGAGGGTAACTGACTCACGACTGAGCCCCTCCGTGGCTCAGTACTTGCCACCTGTCGAGGAGACAATCTCGTGTTGCTACTGCCAACGGATGTGGACGTATTCAATAGCGTCGGCGGTGTTTAGTAGACGTGTCGCATTGTTTAGACGGACGTAGAAGTTGGCTTCTCCTTTCTTGCCCTTTGTGAAGGTCGGGGAGGTACCCGGAGCCACACCCACGCGGCAGACTGTTCCTTCTGGGTAGCTGTCGAATTGGAACTTCACGGCGGCAGCGGCTATGGGGCCGAGAAGGTTGTCCAACAGACCGTTCAGCCAGAGAGCGAAACCGTCCGGATTCTGCTTGCTGCCTAGTGTCTTGAGATCTTTGTCGATTCCGAATACTTCACCAGAGTCGGTGACACCGATGAGGAGGGTGCCGCCTTCAGCGTTCATGAAGCCGGCGATCGACTTGACGACCATCTGCTCGATGACAGGATCCCGCTGCTTGGTGTGGAGGTTGATGCGTCCGGTTTGCTTGAACTCGACGTGCTTGGACTCACCCTGGCTAATGAGTTCTTCGGTCGAGACCGCAGTCGGGACCTTGCCCCAGGCAGCCGAGGCTTCGGCGGCTGTTCCAGACTCGAAATCGAACTGGGTGCCCAAGTCGTCTGGCTGCTCGGCGACGTCGACCCAGTACTCGTGGCCTGTGTCGCGCTCGACGTAGCTAAACGCGGTTTTCGCGTAGTCGTGTGGCGCCAGCTTTTTCAGTTGTTCCTTGACCCGACGTCGCCCCTCTAGCGCGAACTCCAAGTACTCGCGCAGTTCGGCGTGGGTCCATTCGCCGTGGGGGTGGAGGATCTTGAGCAGGCCGGAGACGGTCTTTCGGACGGCCTTCTCGTCTCGGGCTGACAGGTGGCTACCTAGAGCGAACTCGTTGTCGATGGCCCGGACGAAGCTCTGCTTGCGCAACTGGCGGAGTGCTTCGGCGAAGTAGTCGGATACGAACCCGAAGTGATCTGTGAAGAGGCGGGATTCGAGCTTAGGGGTCTCCCAACCCGGTAGGTAATAGTGGAGCCGGTCGAGGAAGGCGACGTCGATCATCGTCGGTGGCAGGTCGGCGAACAGATGGGCCGCCCGGACCAGATCGCTGTGAGGGCGGCTGGTGTTCCCGACAAGCACGATCGACGCTTCGGCGGGTACCTCTTCCTTCCCGCGGGCGAAGGAGCCGGACTCCATGTAGTCCTTGAGCATGTTGATGACGGTGCCATCGGACATCTTCAGCCCGGCCACCTCGTCGAAGGCGACGGTATCCCAGGTGCCCAGCAGGCCGACCCGGCCCGTTGACAGGTTCACGAAGAGTTGGGCGACGGTGACCTTGCCTCCAGAGATAAGGATGGCGTTGGGGTTCGATTCCCGATAGACGAAGCTCTTACCGGTTCCCCACGGTCCGAGTTCGATCAAATTGAAGTTCCGTTCCGCCATTGGGAGCAGGCGGCATATGGATAGGAGTTTCCCACGCTGGTCGTACTCTCGGGGTTCGAGGCCGATCGTGCGCATCACGAGGTCGAGCCAGGCTGCCCGGCTGAACCGGCGTCGCCCTTCGATGAACTGGTCCGCGTCGAATGCGGCAACCTGGATTGGCTTCAGCCCGCGAATGTAGAAGGGCCGTTTCTGAACTTCCTCATCAAGGGCGTTGTACACGAGATCCAGTTGGCACCATGCTCCGCCCTGGAGCAATCGGTCGTACTGGTAGACGAGGTTTTCGGGAATGTGGACGAACTTGTCGTTGAAGTTCTGGAGGTGGGCCCAGAACTTGTCCTCGCTGGCGAGAAGGCGGACATCCACCTTGTCGATGAGTCTGTACTGGCCCTTCTGCTTGACCCGTGCCTTGGCGAGTTCGGATTCGTCGGGTCGGATGAAGTTGTCCTTCAGGGTCTGGTTCACAACCATCAGCCCGGTCTCGATGGCGAACGGATCATCGGAAGCGCAGTACTTTCCGAGTAGAAACTCCAGCACGTAGACGGGCACGTTCGCGCCGACCTTCACCTGGCGGACCAAATCCTTGCGTACGACACGACCGGCGAAGGTCTCGTTGGCGAGCTTGTCGAGTTGATCGAGTTGCATCAGTGCGTTAGTCAAGTTCGTCCTCTACCACCACCGGAGACGCGACGGGCGCCGTCGCCGATGCGAGCTTCAGGCCGGTTCGGGCGTCGAGTACCTGCAGATTCACCTCGGTGTTGGCGCCGAGGTTCTCGATGACCAGGAAGGTGAGGACGCTCGACCGGCCGGTGCCGACCGTCACCGTTCCGGTGTCAGGATCGTAACCGTCTCCCGAGACGACCCGTGCGACCGGTGGGCCACCACCCGATCCGGCGAAGACCCGTACCCTCACTTCGTTTGTGAAAAGGTCCCCATCGAAGGAAATGGTGGCGGCAAAGATTCCGGTGGTTATGCGGCCTCCGGCCACGGTGATGCCAACCTTCAGCTTCTGCGGTTCGGGCGCCCGCCTTGACTCGACGACGATGACAGGAACGATTAGTTCCTGAGGCGAGAGCCCTCCGTGGAAGAACTGGCGGGCTCCGCCAGCCCGGAACACAGCCAAGCCTCGGGGCACTATGAGGTCGAGGTCTCCTGGTATGCCGCATGAAGCGATGGGCACGCGCGCAGTGGCCTGGCGTGGGTTGGCGCCCCGACCGACGAAGACCCGTCTCTTGGTGATTCCGACTCCTCCCGCGGGAGGGTCAACCGTGCGTTGGGCGCCGAGGCTCTGGCTGAGCGCGATGAAGCCGTGATCAGCGCTGATGATGACACGCTCGACACCACACTGGGCGAGCCGCGCGATCACGTTGGCTAGGAGGCCTATCACGGTCTGGAAATGTGACCAGGCCACCGACAAAAGACCTGACTCGCCTGCCGAGTCGACTTCTTGTGATCTAACCAGGATGAGGTCGGCACCTTCTATCGCGTTACCGAGTGCCTTCTCGCCCTTTTGCGAGGCATCGTTGAGATCAAGGTCGGCCACGCTCCCATGCCGCGCACGCAGCAATTCGCGTCTTTGGCGAACCGAGTTGACCCGTGTCCCGCCGATACTCACACGTAAGCGGTTTCCCTCCAGTTCGAGTCCCAGGTCTGATGCGGCACCTGGTAGCAGGTTGGCCATACCCACCTGGGTGATCGTGGGTGCGGCCGCGACCGCAGCGTGGATGGTTACATTCTTGGTGATGTGGCCTAGGGCGTCAGCGAGTTCCATGCCCAGTTCGTAGCGGAGCGCATCGACCCAGACGTAGGCGGTACGTCCCTGACCCTCGGCGACAAAGCGGTCGTGAACCTCACCTTGGCGGATCAGACCGTCCGTTTCGAGGGCTTTATCGGTCACGGAGGAGACGAAGCGATCGAGGAGATGATCGAGCCACGTCTCGTAGGCGATTCGAGCTGCATTGAGAGTGTCCTCCAAGTCCCCGAACCTCCGGAGTTCGGAACGGGCCAACTCCAGTCGGCGGTGCGCTCTGTCGACCAGCCATCCTTGTTCCACATACCAAGCCAGCATCTCGCACGGTCCCACTTCTAATGGCGGATTGGCCTTGGCGAGTTCTGCGTGTAGGCGGGAGATGGCTTGGACAGTGCGCCATCGGCCTCCCCATCCTGAGTTCGGGTCCGACACCCAGGGGCTCACCTCAAGACGGCGCTCGGCGATTTCGAGAGCCTTGCCATAGTCGGTTTCCTGTATAAAACGGATTGATCGCCCAAGGAGGACCTTCTCTAGGGCCGGTGTGCCGACGGCATCCTCGAGGCCGGGCCGCCATTGGAGGCTGTCGGCGAGCGCGAGGCGGGTATCGGCAGCCGTCGCGAGACGCCGATGAGCGGCTAGACCTCCGGTTGCTCCGCGTAACCGTTCCAAAAGGTCCTGCGTACTCCGGCGTTGGGACGCTGAGAGGGAGCTGGACGCCGTCTGGAGAGTGTCCGGTAGCGGTCCCCCGATCACCCGAGAGATGTCGGCCAGGAGCAGGTGCTGGAATATGTCATGCCGGAGTTCGTCCGACACCCCGGCGACATCGGCGCCCACCGTTTGGTTCGCCATGGCTACGACCGCATCCCACAGACCGGCGTTACTGAGATCATCGTCAGAGGCGCCGGTGAGGACATTGACGAGAAGTTCGAGCGGCGTGAGCGTTCCCATTACTCGGGTCAGACGTACATCGGTCTCTCCCGGCCCCTCAGCGGCCATCTCGGCCTCTCGGAGTGTCCGAGCCTGTTCGGATATTGCTGTGATCCTGGCCGGGGAGAGTGTGCCCCTCAGAGATTGGCGAACCAGGGTTGACAGCCTTCGGGTGAACTTTCCCGCCGCGTCGCGTACTTCCGCGAGGGGGTCATCGTCTTTGATGGGAGCGGGGGTGTACACGACCAGACGGGGCGGCCGGTCACCGGAAACCGCGCTCTCGACTCTTCGTCTGAGATCGTACCAACTGCCGTTGAACGGCTCGAAGAGAACATCCTCCGGCGCTACCGAGGAGGCAACGTCCTTGTACTCGCCTCCCCGATCTTCCCAGATCACTAACCCGTAACGCTGGACCTTTTGAGCCAACTGCTTCGTGAGGGCCGCTCTCAGAGTCGTCATAGCTCATCCGCCCAGTTCGTCACGGAGGCCCACGGGTACTTTCCCGCCTTGATGTTCGCTCGCTCCTTCGCGGCTTCCTTCCAGGCCGGGAAGAGGCCGGCAAGTGGTGCGGCACACAGCACGATGCCATCGTCCAAGTCCGGAACCCACCCGAGCCGAGCTACCCGTTCTGCCTCGTTTCTGAATACGCGCAACTCCTCGGCCAAGCCTTGCTCCGCATCGAGCACAGCCGCGAGTTGTATTGGGGAACGGCCTCCTACTCCGTCCTGCTGGTCGCGGCGCAGCCGGGAGATCTCGACCTCGGCAGCGTTGAGGCGCGCGGTTGCGGCCGCTTCGATAGCGTATAGTGTCTCCCGGCCGAGTGAGGGAGCGTATACACAGACGCCCCATCCGCCGGAGGGCACGTAGAGCGGCCAGTAGATCGGTGCTTTCCGACGCGACTTCGTGTAGCGCTTGAGATGGTCGTTGAAGAAGTGCTTGCGGAGGTGATCCCGCAGGTCCTTGCCCTTGAGATGCTTCATTACATCAACTACGAGCCGTTCGGCATCGCTGACCAGCAGTGCGGCTACGGCTAGGACACGTTCAACGATATCCCATGGATGACCCGGCTGATCGAACAGTAGTTGTCCAGGCGGGACGTCCACCTCGTAGCCGGGTGGAGTCGACCGGGCGGGCAGGCCTCCGTCCATGAGCATCCCGGGTGGGTAGATGGGCACGGGGTCGAACAGATCACCCAACGATGGCATCCTGACACCCGCCAAGCGCATGTCCCACCGACCCGCCGCTGCACCAACCAGATAGCTCAACAAGGCCGCGGCTGATCTTGGCAGCTCGCCGGACGGCAGGATGCCAGTCTCCCGACGGTATGACTCGATCTGGCTCGGAGGGCGTTCCAAACCGTGGGCAATGACCTCGAGCCGCCGATCGGCGAAGAATGTCAGGTTGGCAATAGCACGCGACCCACCGCGTCTGTCAATGAACTCTCTGATGACCTTGTGGATCGGATCCTCGAGCAGACGGTGAAGCTTGCCTTCATCAAGGGGACCCGGCCGATAGGAAGCGGGGTGTGGCCCGACTTCCACGTTCAGATAAGCGTTTGCTTCATCGTCCAATGCGGCCACCTCATGGAGGCGTTGTTCAATCTTCTCGGTAAGTTCTATAATGCGAAGATGGCGATCACCATCACGATTCACCTTCTCGGCTACCGCCTCTGGAATCGTCAATCATATTAGGAGTTCGTTCATGATAGACGGAGCTTTGAAGAGCCTGGAGGTCTCATCAGAAGAATCTTCATATCGTCGAAGATCAGCGACCTCAAGGGCCAATCGAGATAACTGCGTATCTTTATCGAGTTCTGGTAACCAAGGGAGGCGTTGAACGGACCCAACGGAGTAGCGCTTTGCAGGACTTCCTGACCGTGTACTCTCCGCCGATCCAAGTGAGGCAGCGAGGAGCACATTTGTTAACCGACTCATCAGGAATCCAAGCATGGCACCTCTATCGACTGTTGGGAATATTCCATGACCAACGTGGGAAAAAACGGTACCAACTGGAAGGATTCTGGGCCCGAAACCGCTAGTGGTCCTCTCGGGCCACGTGAGGCCGCGTCGGAAGTAGAACTGGGTACTCTGAACGCGCGAGCCCTTGTAGTTTCTTAGGGCATGGCCGTCCTTGCCGTAGTCGACTACGAGGTGAATATCAGCCCAGAAGGGACTGTACTCACCTCCCTTGGCAAAGGGAGCCCAGCGTTTACCAGACTTGGACTCCTCTCGTGTACGGGCGATTTGGGACGGGTTTACTTCCCAGAAGGCACGTACAAATCGAAAGTTATCCCCTGTTGCCAGTCCTTGACGGACATCTCCTGCCATACCCTCAAGGGCTGGGTGATCCGTGAAGAGACGCCGGATGGCCGGACTCATCCAATAGGCAATGGGTGATCCCGGGACGGTGTGGAGATCGTGCGGCGGCATCCGGAATATCCTGTCGTCCTCCTCTTGCCGTCGTCGGATCTCGATAGCGGCTACGAGCCCGGCGGGCTTGTCGGTATCCTTTAGGAGGCGGATGAAGGTTGCTTTCTGGCCAAGTGCTGCGGTTGAATTACCGAGGACGTAGGCGGCAGCCTCAACCTGTGCCCCTTCCATAACCCCGTAGCCGAGGTCCGCGACGGTGACGAGGTCATAGCCGAGGACTACGTCTTTTCGCCACG
This sequence comes from bacterium, assembly GCA_028821235.1. Classification (NCBI taxonomy): domain Bacteria; species bacterium. The sequence goes on along the minus strand of JAPPGV010000035.1, from coordinate 40,654 downwards.
CCTGGAAGGTCTTAAGGAACATCCCAGCCCGTGACGTGATTGCCCCTACGTATCCGACACCAGGTTGGCACAGTTCCAGACCACGGCCAACGAAGGCGGCGAGCAGGTTGTAGTCCTTGGTGGGGATCCACGGGTAACTGGCCTTGAGGTAGGGCTTTGTAGATGGCACCGGCTCTCCGAAGGGTGGGTTCTGGAGTACGGCGTCGTAACGACAAAGCAATGCCATAACGAAACGCACTGCGTCGTCGGCTTCGGCGGCTAGAAGGCGCTCTGCCGGGGAAGCAGTGGTGGCGTCTGCGAGGCTCTGGAGGTTCGTGACGAGCTCTTCCGTGTGTCTCAGGATCACCGCCGGCTCAATCGCCTCAGCGAGTCCTTCTTGTGGTGTACCGGCAATTGCGGCACGGATTTCGCCTTCGATGCGGTCCTCGATGCGTAATAACGGTCCGAGAACGGGGGCATCGTGGAGGGCTTCGGTAAGGGCCTTCATCAAGGTCTGCTGAGTTGGTGTGAGGTGTTCCAACATGGAGTCCATACCTGTCGCGGTGGCGGGGACGGACCTGGCGCAAACGATGTTGGGCCTTGGGAGCGACCCGGTCGGTCGAGAGCGCCGGGGCGCGGAACAAGAGGGCGGCAGAGGCGACCTGTGTGCATCGGGGGTCGATCTCGATTCCCCAGAGGGATCGGACGATGTGCGGTGCCGCGTCGGAGGGTGATTCACCCGAGTGTTGCCAGGCGCGTTCGAGCAGGTCGTAGGCGGCGAGGAGGAAGTGGCCGGATCCGCATGCCGGATCGAGTACCTTGACATCTTCGAGTTTGATTGGTTGCTCTTGTTCGGTGGGCGGGTCTACAAGCAGAGGTAGATCGTCGATCAGGGCCGAGTTCGGATCGGCGTCGAGTAGACGTCGACCCAAGCTGTTCTGGACGAGGAAGTCGACTACGTAGCGCGGGGTGAAGAACTGATTGCGGACGGCTAGTTCGCGACTGTTTCGAGGCGCCGGTGACGCATCGCGCATGGCGCGACGCTCGTCTGCGGTGTTGAAGAACTGGTAAGTCCATCCCAGACAGTCCGACGCCGTCCACAGGCTGGCATTGGCGGGATCGGAGAAGAGTCCCACGAGGTGTCCCACCGCGATCGGGCTCGGCGCGAGTGCGAGCAGGGGGTTGCGCGGATCGAAGAGGTTGGGTACATCGGGCGCCAGTTCATCACCGCACAGCTGCAGATAGGTCCAGTACCCGTTCGTGTCGTCCGCCGTGAGCAGGGGTGCCAATTCCCGGGTGTTTCGGTATCCCAGTGATCGGTCGCCCCGGGCCAGTGACTCTGGAAGCAAATCGAGAGCTTCCGCGATCCGGATGGCTACGAGACGGTTGAGGTGGGTGAATACGGCTTCTCGGAGAAGTCGGGCGACCGCGTCCGGGGCGGAGTGACCCTCGCTACGGAGATGCTCTACGACCTCCACTATTTCGCGACGAGAAGCAAGGCCTGCTTCGTCAAGTTGCAAAGTCGACTCCGCGGCTACGGTGCCATCGCCGTCGATGCCGAATCGACCCGAAGCTTGGGTGGCCAGATCGCGCTCCAGCAGCGCACGCCCGCGACCGATCAAGCGTCCGAGCTTGCTGCGCTGATCGGTGTCGAGGGCGTCGGTCATTGGAGGCGGACTTGCTTACCTTCTGCCAACTCCGCAGCAATGGCCTGGCGGATGCGATCGAGGATGGGGTCGATCTGGTCCTCGGCGGTAATGGGCTCCGCGATGAGGTCGCCCACACGGACCCAGGCGAGTTGCCCGCTCGCTCGTAGATCCTCAAGGTGATGCGTAGCCTCCCTAGCCCTTGCGCGTGCGCTGTCGATACGTACTTCCAGTTCGTAGGCGTCCGCCGAAGTCAAGTCATCGGGTGGGATGAGTTGCTCGATAGGCCGTAACGTTTCGGCAACCGCGCCGTCGGCCACGTCTTTGAACTCTCGTCTCAGGTTCGCCCTGGTCTCATCGATGACTTCGTTGAGACGATCTGCTGCTTCCTGTGCGGCTGCCTGCCGTCGTTCGGCGAGGCGCCGTGTGAGGGCCAAAATCCGGGGGGTGTGATCGACGAGGTCACCGGCGGCAAGAAGGTCGACTAGTTCCGCGTGCTCCTGCACGAACGCGGTGGGCAGGCCGCCGGGAGAGCGGCTTGCCTCTCGCTGAGCGGCTCGGAGATCGTCGGTTGAGTTATCCAGCAAGTCGCTCAAGCTGGCGACGGCTGCGCTCCCGTCTGTTAGATCCGCCCAAGTACTGTGGGCCGTGGTGACCACCTCGACATCGTCGCCGCTGATGAGCCGCCCGATGATCCCTTGCGCGCGAGTAACTGATCGGGGTATGGCTATGCCAAGGCCCGTCAAAGAAGCGATGACCCGGACCGTTACTTCCCGGTGGGGGCCAAAGGTGTCGCGAACTGAATCGGCAAGTACTTCGGTGGAGGGACCGGAAAGGTATTGCCCGTAGTGTTCGAGCCTCTTGGCAAGATCGACCCGCAAGTCGATCGGGACGTCGGTGTGCGTCGGGGGACGGAAGGCAGCAGCTCTGAACCGGGGCAGGGTTCCGAACATTTGGTCGAGGCGTCGGTCGCTGGCGTTGACGATGAGTTGCCCCTGATGGATGGTCTCGACCATACCGGTCCGTAAGGCGGCTGCGCACAGTGCTTGTACGACTTCGACCTGTGCCCCGAAGGGCGGTTTGGCAAAGTGAGTCTCCAGGTAGGCGCCGGTGGCTTCATAACCGTATGAAGCTCGCTTGCTTACTTCGCTGACGAGGGCATCGAGCGGGCCTCGATTGGTTACCAGCACGTATCCATCGGGAGTGACTTCCACCAAGCCGATGCCCTCCTCTCGGAGGTCCTCTGGCAACGTGGCGAGGTCGGTCGTGCGGAGTAGTTGGATCACATCCTTACTCTTCATGTTGGCGGTGAACTGATGCAGTTGGGGATAGATCTCATCCAACCGTTCGCCGAGAAGGCGTTGTACCGTTGAGCGCAGGCGGGTGCCGTCGATGTCCTCGATGCGTCCACGGAAGATCACCCTGCCGGATGTCAGGTCACGGGTCAACCGTTGCATGGCTGTCGCCTCATACCGACGTTCGCGCTCGCGTTCCTCGGCCAGGAGTCCGACATCGGCCGTTGGTTTGTTGGGTGTGTCCCGCCGCTCGATCATGACACGGCTCCGATGCAGATCCAACAGCGCCTCCCATGTCTCCGACGCCAGTACGTAGACCCAATACACGACCTCCTGATTGGCAGACTCACGTGACTCCGCCCGCAGATCGTTACGTTCCGCGTCGTCCGCCTCGGCAATGTGTAGCGGAAGTTCCCCGGGCACGACCTTCTCGCTTTCAACCGTGACCTCGACTCTGAAGGTTCGGCCTCGAGTAACGGTAAGGCCGCGCAAGGCCTGTTTGAGCATCTCGCGCCGGAGACGTACCGATGCTCCTGGCGTCAGATCGATTCCTCGCCGGTCTTTCTCCCAGTCCTTCTGCTCGGGTGATTGCAGCTTGTAACCGTCGTTTGTCTCGCGCAGGCGATCATCGGTGACCAGGCGGGCAAGAGCGGCATTGATTCTGTCCTGTTGATTCTCGCCCGCGATCTCGGAATGGAGCAGAGCGGCGATGTTCTCCGCTGACAGTGGCAGAGCGGGAATCTCGACGCACAAGGCGGCGACCTTCATCACCCGAGCTTCATTGCTGTCGCTGCCGTACCGGTCGGCCACCTGAGCGACCTCGGATCGCCATGAGGTGGGGATCAGTTCCTCGAGCAGCTCGAAGGATCGGTCGAGGGTGACAAGGGTTCCGACCTCGCAGCTACCGAGCCCATGTCTGGGATGGGCGATGAGTTGCTGGGCGTGCTTGATGAGGGTGCGGTTCGAGCCGCCGACGGTGGGAGAGGCGCCTCCATGAGTGCGCCGTACCGACACCGCGTCGATGAGGAGCTGAATCTGGTGAGGGAGAAGGGGGTAGAGACGGACCAACTCGTCCTCGGAGGGCACGGCGGAGCGGGTCGGAGAGGACAGGCGGACGTTGCGGATCAGCTGGTTGCGGTGCGGCCTGATGGCTTCGCGCACGGACCGTTGCGCCTCGTCGGTCTTGTCGAGCACCCGCCTACCGGTTACCTCGTCGATGTCGGAGGGCAAAAGGTCCACCCGTAGCGGGAACCTCGCCTGTGCCCGTGCCAGCTCGACCTGCTTTGCCTCCAGACTGTCGACTACGTCGTTGAGCGTCTCCTGAGATGTCACAACGAGCCAAAGGCTTCCGCGCCGCTTCTGGAACGCCTCGGCGAGCCCCTGCAGGTCCAGCATCCGCTGCACCGAGCGGGCGATGTACTGGCCGGCCTCGTCTACGACGAAGGCGAGCCGCCGCGCCTCGCCCCCGCGCCGCTCCAGCAGATCGAGAGCGCGTGCGGCGAACCAATCAGCGTCGATGTCGGGCGCCTCGAACTCGCGGGCCCACCTGGGAATCCCACGACCGTTCCCGTAGACGGCATCCACTGCCCGCATGGCGTCCCACGTGGCAAGCGCGGTGAAGCGGCGCTCCTTCCATGGTTTCCCGATGATCGACGCAAAGGCGCTCTCGAAGTCCTCAAGTTTCCCATCGCCCTCTATGGTGTACTCCAGTTCGGCGATCTTGAAGTTACGGGAGTAGTCGAGCCGGTCCAGCAAAGCCCGGTAGACCGGTAGGACGACCGACTCACCCTCCCTGGCCACGACATTGGATCCGGTCGCCAGATTCAGCAGAACCGTCTGTGTGGGCGCTTGGGCGTGGATCGTGTTGAGCAATGCTCGCACGCGGGGGGCGGATGTCCGTCCGAAGAACCGGTCGGAGGCAGATTCACCCATCACGATCGGATTCCAGAGCAGGTAGCCGAGAACCTTCGCCCAACTCGACTTTCCCGAGCCGAAGAATCCCGAGACCCAAACTGTGCAGGTCTCATTGGGATTGTTAATCGATTCCTGGTAAGCGTCGAGCACGGTTTCCAGTTCCTCAAGGATGTGCCTGGTGGCTACATACTCGTCGAGTTCGCCGGCGATGATGTTCTCATCACCCACATCGACTTTGATTACCTCCTCGATGACCCGATGGATGTCACGCCGGAATAACTCTTTGATCTTCATACAGATGCCTCCCTGGGCACGATCAACGCCCGGTACCCGTAGGCGGGTTCGTTACGGCCCATGAAGCGCAGGCCGTACTCACCGGACAGACGGCCCGGATAGAGAAGCGTGACCGGACGGACGAGGCGCCCTCGTAGGTCGTCGAGCAGGGTTGAGGTTCGATAGGCGGGGTAAAGCGCCCCCGCCCGGTACAAAAACACCGCGGTCCGGTCGCCACAGTCGGCTACCTCGCCGATGACACGATCCGGAAGGGTGGGCGGCTCGCGGAGTATTTCCCCAACCGCTGTATCCACCTCCCGCAACGCCGACGAGTTAGATGCCTCAGTCGCCTCGCGTTCGTGTGCGATCAACTCCTCAAGGTATCCGGATTCTTCGAGAGCTTGCCAGAACAGGTCCGCCAGCGAAATCGCCGCGCAGTTGATACTACGAGGGGTCGCCTCGAGCCATCGCCGCAGGTCCCCCAGGTCGCGCCGAACCTTCCACTCCTCGGTGGGCAGGTACTGGTAGAGAATGAACGGGGGCTCGCCACCAGTAGCGAAATGGGTGACGATGCGCTCCCCAATCGCGAGCAGTTCCTCACGCAGCGGCACCAGTGACCTCCTCCAGCCGCTCAACCAGCCAGTCGACGCGCACTGAGGACCCCGCTCGTGAAAACCGCAGGACGCCGAGGAGGGCGGCGCGAACGAAGAGATCCTCCACCATCTCCTCGTTGAGCAGCCAACGGCGCCAGACTCGGCTGGTCGCCAGCGCGTGCGACGAGGCACCCTGCTCGTGTTCCCGCCAGAGGACATAGGCGAAACCGCGTGGTGTCATCGCGGGGGGTGCGATCTCCTTCCGCCTGCCGCCGGTTGCGCCCGTCAGAATCCCGAAGTCTCTCAGGGTTGAGAGCAACCCTTGGGCGGACCGCGATCGGACGCTTTCGCTCCACTCGGGTACCTTGCCGGACTTTGCCAGTTCGCCGAGCCAGCCAAGCGCGTCGTGAATCTCGACCGACAGTCGACCTTGTCTCCACCGTTCCCAAATCGGTCCCTCCGCGAACGCAGCCAACAGGTCATCGTCCCGCGACGTTTCGTAGTAGCAGGCCTCCGTGAAGGCCCGCCTATCCGGGACCAGGCCTTTCAGCGCCGGGAGGAGGTGTGAGCCTGGTTCTACATAGCGCCTCTGAATCACCCAGTAGAGAAGGTCGTCGATCCTGGCTCTCGAAGGCTTGCCCAACAGGTTCTCAGACGAGATTCGGTGAAGGTTCTCATCGGGCGATAACCCAGGAACCCACAACTCGACCACTCGTAGGGTGTCTTCCAGAACTGCGCCCCCCTTCAGCAGGCGCGAGGTGTATTCCTTGCCCATCCCGTCAAGCCGCCAAGTCGAGATAGGGCGCTCGGAACGACTCGTCGAGATCGAGATAGGCGGCTCCGAGGCGGCGGGCGATGCTTTCGAGAGCCTCCATGTCATGGTGGTTGGGCATCCTCACTCTCCCCAGCCGCAGACCGCCGGCCAGAACCTCCCCATGCGCAGGCTCATCAGTCCAGTCGCGGATTCGGCTCATGGCCGTGTCGGCATTCCATTCGCCCAGTTCAACCAGAAGCTCGTCCACGCCGTCGGCGGTTTTCTGTTCCGAAAGCCAGGCCGTCGCCCACCGGCGGAAAGGTAGCTCATCGGAAAAGAGGTGCAACGCCGACTTGCGCTCTGCAAGAGCGTCCTCGTGCCTCCGGCGAGCAGACAGGACGTCGAGTTCCAGCGCAGCCGACCGCCAGGTACGAGGCAGCATGCGCTCCAAAACGAAGGAGCCCACCTCGTCAAGGCCGTGGCAGTTCCACCAGCCTCTCATATCAGCCTCGCCAAGGCGCGCCACACCGAGCACGAGCCGAACTGTACGACCGACGCCGTTGGCGGTAGATCTCCCGGTTATCCCAAACCCCTCAGCAGCACATCAGATTATTGCAGATTGCCGCCATCGACTCCCTATCGAAGCGGTTGACTCATTGCCCCGAGTTCGGCACAACCCAGGTCCCCTAGGCATGATAAAGGACGATGCACGTGCCGCATAAAGGATGATGCACGTTCCCCACTCCCGAGGGTGCCGACATAGGCCCAAGGTTGTGACCACCGGCATCTGATGCGCGCGCATCCGGGGCGCCGGTGCCGTGATAGTTGCTCCTTCAGTGCTTGAATGAGGGATAAGGCAGGAGGAGCCGACCATGACCATCGATTACGCCAGGTTCGTCGACCCGCTTTACACCATTACCGAGGCGGCCGACATCGTGAAGGTTCCTCCTACCACGCTGACCACATGGGCGCGAGGCTACGTGAGGCGACCCCCAGGCCGTCCCGAAGTGCGGGGCAGTCCGATAATCACCAGCGTGGGTGAGCCGCGGCGGAACCAGCCACTGATCCCGTTCGTCGGGCTGACCGAGGCAACGGTGCTGGCTGCTGTCCGAGGGAGCGGTGTACCCATGCAACGAATCAGGCCCGCCTTGAAGAAGCTACAGGAAGGGCTGGGCCTGCGCCACGCCCTTGCGCACAAGAGGCTGTATACGGATGGGGCCGAGTTGTTGTACGACTTCTCGGAGCGCCATCCTGATGAAGAGGCAGGTCGCGCCGCGCGACGGTTGGTGGTCATCCGCAACCGTCAGTGTGTCTTCACAGAAGCGATCGAGGAGTATCTACAAGGCTTCCAGTATTCCGAGGACGGCTATGTGGAACTTTTTCGAGTACCCGCGTATCGCCACGCGCAGGTCGTGGTGGACCCCACCCGATCATCTGGGGCACCCATCTTCGTAACGGGCGGATACCGGGTCGAGGATCTGGTTGGCCGGTTCCTTGCCGGCGAGTCAGTCGCGGAACTCAGGGAAGAGTTCGGTATTCCTACGGATCAGATAGAGGACGCTGTACGTGTCGCATCCCGAAGGGCTGCCTAAGCTCTTTCTCGATCGAAGCCTCGGCCCCATAAAGGTGCCGCGACTCCTCCGTAAGTTCGGTTTGCGCCTGGTGACGCTAAGCGAGCACTATGGCAGGCCGAGAGATCAGAAGATTCGTGATGCCGAGTGGCTCGAGCTCGCCGGCTCGAACGGTTGGATTGTCTTCACCAAGGACAAGCGCATCGGCCGGCTCCGAGACCAACGTGAAGCGATCATAGGCAACCAAGTACGGTGTTTCTACCTTGCCAACCAGAACGTTGCTGCTGAGGAGATGGTGCGTCGCTTTCTTCGGAACCTTCCTCGTATCGTTAAGGCGTGCGACCATCCAGGTCCGTTTCTCTATGCCGTGCACAAGACCCAGATCAGAAAGATGCCGATTCCACATCCTCCCACCGTTTTCAGTGATGGGCTGACATGACCGTCGAGGGCATCTTGGTGGTGGTGATTCTCGTCGGGATCGTGGCGCTGTTCATCTCCGAGAAGTACCCCCTGGACATCGTGGCCATGCTGGGCCTGGGAGTGCTGCTGGTGCTCGGTCTGGTGACGCTCCAGGAGGGCTTCTCCGGCTTCAGCAACCCGGCGACCCTGACCGTGGCCTGCATGTTCGTCCTGGGCGCCGGGGTGCAGAAGACGGGCGCAACCGCAGCGGTGGGACGGCTGATGGTGCGGTTCAGCCGGAACCACTACACGGCTCTGGTGGTCATCATGGTGACGATCACCATCATGTCGGCCTTCGTGAACAACACGGCTGCGGTGGCGGTGTTCATACCCCTGGTGACCCTCCTCGCCAACCGCCGGCGGCTGTCGGCGTCCAAGCTCCTGATACCCCTCTCCTACGCCTCCCAGTTCGGCGGGGTGTGCACCCTGATCGGCACCTCCACCAATCTCCTGGTCAGCTCGATCTCCGAGCAGGCCGGATACGGGTCGTTCAGGATGTTCGAGTTCACCCGGATGGGGCTCATCCTCTTCGTGGCGGGAGTTGCCTACTTCCTGATCTTCGGACGGTGGCTGTTGCCCGACCGCCAGGTGAAGGAGCTGGCGGACGCGTATCACCTGGGCGAGTACGTGACAGAGTTGAGGGTCCGGCACAATTCCCCGCTGGTGGGCCGCTCGGTGCTCGACAGCAAGCTGGGCGAGGACCACGACATAACGGTCTTGCGGGTCCTCGATGCGGGCGAGGAAGGATGGGCTCCCCTTCGCCGGGTCATCCAGCCCGAGGACGTGCTGCTCGTGCACTGTTCCCTGCCGGACCTGATCCGCCTCCGCGGCACGATGGGGCTGCGGATAGACGCTGACTTCACGTTGCGCGACGAGACCCTCCAGACCGAGGACCTGCGCCTCGTCCAAGTCCTGGTGGCGCCTGATTCGGAGCTGATAGGGCGCACACTCAAGGACTTGGACTTCCGGAGCCGCTACCGGGCGCTGGTGCTGGCGATGCAGCGCAAGGGCGAGACCATCAACGACAAGCTCAGATCGATCAAGCTCGACGTGGGCGACTCCTTGCTGGTACAGGCGCAGGAAGCGGCGATCCGGGACATGCGCGACAGCAGCGACTTCATCGTCCTCAACGAAGTACCCGGCTCGGTCCTGCGTCGTAAGGCCCCGCTGGCCATCGGGATACTGGTGGCGGTCGTGGGTCTGGCCGCCTTCGATGTCCTGCCGATCCTGGCCGCCGCCCTGCTCGGCTGCGTCGCCCTGGTGATGACCCGCATTCTCCGCCCGGAGGAGGTCTACCACGCCATCAACTGGCAGGTCATCTTCCTTCTGGCCGGGGTGCTCCCCTTGGGAATCGCCATGAACACCAGCGGAGTCGCCGGCGTCATGGCCGAGTTCGCAGTCGGATTGGTGGGTGACATGGGACCGGTGGCCGTCCTTGCGGCCATCTACCTGCTGGCTGCCCTCATGACCGAGACGATGAGCAACGCCGCGGCGGCGGTGCTACTTGCTCCGATCGCCATCTCCACCGCGGAGCAGATCGGAGTGGATCCCCAGCCGTTGCTGATGGCCATCACGTTTGCCGCCTCCACCGGGTTCTCCACGCCGGTCGGCTACCAGACCAACACCATGATCTACAACCCAGGGGGGTACAAGTACACCGACTTCCTGCGCGCCGGGATGCCGCTCAACATTCTCTTCTGGATCCTGTCCGTCATCTTCATCCCCCGCCTCTGGGCGTTCTGACAAGACCCGGCGGCGCGGCCGGACTCGCATCCGTAAGGCTCTCCACGTTCCTGCTGGAGCCGGTCGCCGGCGCGGGGCAGCGTCGACTCACAAGAGATCGGAAGGGGAAGGCGGTTGCTATTGCCCCGGTGCTGGCAGTGACCTCCAATGAGCGTTGATCTCCTCCCCGTTTGCGATCCATGCGTCCATCTCGTGGGCGAGCGTGATGGTCCGCCGCAACGTGTCGATCCGGTATGGACGGCCTGTGACCTGGGGGTGGTTGACGAGGGTGAACAGCCCACCTACCTCCCGGATCCCTTCGAGTTCGCACGACCACACGGAAACGACGTGGTCATTGGTCGTGACCGGATTGACGTGCGGTGCGGGGTAGGCATTGGGTGAGACCATCGCGAATCCCCAGTCGTCGGCTGCCCAGTGCATCGGAAGTTCGAGAAGCGAGAGGCCGTCGATGTCGTGGAAGTACGGAATGACCGAGTCCATGTAGTTCGACGTGTACTCGACGCCCCTCTCGGCGAGGATGCGGTTGGTTGCCGGGCTGATCTCGGCCACCGGCGCGCGGTGGCCGATGGGCGCTCGGCCCGACATCTCCGTGAGGATCCGGATGCTGAGTTCCACTACCTCGATCTCCTCCTCCTCGGACAGGAGGTCCGGACGCTCGTGCATGTGGCCGTGCAAGCCGAGTTCGTGTCCACCTGAGAGGATCGCTTCAACCGCACCCGGATAGCGCTCGGCCACCCACGTGGGTACGAAGAAGGTGGACGGGACTTCGAGTTCGGCCAGGACGTCGAGGATGCGGTAGACGCCGACCTTGGGGCCGTACGCGGCCTGTGACATGGTGATCGGGAGGTCGGCGTTGCGCCGGTCAACGGAGAGCAGCCACGACTCGCCGTCGAGGTCGAACGAGAAGAAGGCGGCCACAGCCTTGCCACCGGGCCATTTCGGGTCCATCCTCTCCTCCTTCACGTTGCTGACTCACGGACGCTGACGGTCAGCAAAGCGACGCGGATCCCCTGCCGGCCATGTCGCGATTCTATGCCGGGAGGCCCGGTCGCGCCTCGAAGTTGTCGAGCGGATTGGCCAGGCGTTGAACTCATGGCCATGGCGGCGCCTATCGTTTCGAGGACAGGGCAGGTTCAAGACTTGCGTCTTCAAGAGGTGCCAAGTGAGGGTCGTCGGAATCTACAACGCGGACGGCGGGATGTCGGGTGAGCTGCGTTACTCCGTGGACAAGGTCCTGGGCAGGAGCGACTGCGGATTGTGCGAACTGACCCACGGTTGGAACGCCTTCGGCAAGCGATCATGGCGCGAAGCCTGCCGGGCGAGCGCCGTGCCGATCGAGTTGATCCACCGGGACATGGCCACGGAGTTACAGCTAGCCGCGGCCGGGTCCCTACCGGCCGTGCTGGTGGGGGATGAGGGAACCTGGCGCGTGGCCGCGGACAGGAAGTTGATCGCCTCCCTGCGCAAGGATCCGGCCGGGTTCCTTGACCACCTCGAGCGAGAACTCCGCGGCGATACGGGGTAGGAGAGTCCCGATCCCGCCCTACTCGAGGATGATCACGGGTTGACCGCCAGCACTTCCGCGTGGAGGAAGGCCCAGAAGGCGTCCGGTCGGCCGGTCCAGCGCCGGAAGGCGGCGGATATCTCGACCAGTTCGGAGCGGGTCGCCAACCCGTTCCTGGTTGCGTGTTCGGCGAAGTCGCTCTCGACGATCCGCACCTCCCAGAGACCGCCCCAGGCGATGCGCTCGTCAGGCGTGGCGTAGGTCGTGGTCCGCGTCGTGACGACAGGATCGGCGAACCCCGCCCTCATGACCCAGGACAGCAGGAAGCGCCCGGCGTCGGCCTCGCCCCCGTTGGCCGAGGTCACCTGGTGATACAGCTCGCGCCACCGTGTGAGAGTCGGATCTATGGGGGAGTGGACCATCGTCCCGTAGTCGGCCTCGCGTACCGCAAGCAGGCCTCCGGGCTTGAGGACCCTCCGGGCCTCTCGCAGGGCCCGGACGGGTTCGGCCAGATGCTGGAGCAGCTGGTGGGAGTAGACCACGTCGAAGTAGCCGTCCCCCCAGGGAAGGTCATAGGCCGAACCGAGCCGGAAGGTGGCGTTGTCGATCCCTTGGTCCGTCACCAGGCTGCGACCCGCCTCCACCATCTCCTCGGAGGCGTCCAAGCCGATCACGCGCCCTGCCCGTCGAGCCAGCCCGGCGGTTATCGTCCCCGGCCCCGAACCCATGTCGAGCACCACTGTCCCGGCACGCAGGTGGGGCAGCAGGAATGCGGCGCACTCCTCGGCCGTGCGCTGCGCAAAGGTGCTGACGATGGCCTCGTGGTACCCGTGGGTATAGAGCTCGTTGTCGGGCCGCTTGATCGTTTACTCCCCGGTCAACCCTCGTCCAGAGGCTACAGATCACCCCTAGGGCTGCGACCCAGGCGTCTTCAGGGGCGTCCTGGCCCGACAAGAGCGAGGACTACGAACTTGTGGCCGAGGCCGCCTTGCTGTCGAGGAAGTCAACGACCTCTTTCAGCGTCCTGAGCGAGACACACTCCTCAACGGTGAACTCGACGTTGAACTCCCGGGAGACAAGCTTGGCCAGAGCAATGATGTCCATCGACGATACGCCGGCGTTCACAAGGCTGACTTTCGGGTCACTCGGAATGTCAAGGGCTTGGCCGTCTACCTCGATGTTGCTGTTGACGAGATTTATAAGCCGTGCTTCGGTATTACCCATTAATAATGACCTTCCCAGGCGGGTTGTCATTGGTCGGGATGACCGTAGCCGTGTGGCATATCCGTGTCAATGGGCAGGGAGCTCCTGTCAGATCCTGCGGCCTGCTCAGGAGAGTTCAAGTGCTCGCCGCGCAGACCGACGCAAGCCCTCCGGCCCGTTGAACGCGGCCGGCGGGATCAGGAGCCTTGGTCGTGTGCCGGACGGTCTATCCGTCAGGGGTGTCGAGGTCTCCCGGTCAGCGGGCGGGCGGTGCGTAGATCAGGCCGCCCTCGGTCCACCGGGCATTGATCGAACCGGCTCGGGTGATGCCCAGAGGCCCCAGGTTCCGCACATGGATCTCGTCGTAGTTGCCCACCGCGCGGATGGCCTGCGCGAAGGCGTCGGCCGGAAGACCCATCTTGGTCTGCAGCTCGTCCTCGCCCACGCCGAGCAGGCGGCCCGCCTCCGGATCGGGCGGGTCGGCCACCATCTCGTCGATGTTGGCGGAGGTGATGCCCTTCTCGTCGGCGATCACCAGCGCGTACACCGTCCAGTTGATGATGTCCGCCCACTGGCTGTCGTTCTGGCGGTACATGGGACCGAGGGGTTCCTTCGAGATCGGGGATCTCGGGAAGATGATCCATTCGCCCTCGCTGATCTCCCCGTTCGCTACGGCCGAGAAGCGCTCACCGAACAGCCGTGACCCGTCAGAGGTGATGAGGTCGCACGAACCTCCGCGGAACAGTTCCATCGCCTCGGGAGTTCCTTCGGTGGTCACCAGCTCGATCTCGGCGCCGGCAACCCGGGCGCCTTCGGTGATGTTCTTCTCGGTTGTCGTACCGGCGTTGGCGCAGACCCGGGCGCCGTCCACGTCAGCCACCGTCGATGCATCGGTGAACCCGAGTTCGGCCTTGCCCATGATCCGCTGGCCGTCGTAAAAGGTGGTGGGGCCGAAGTCGCCGCCCAGTTCCGTGTCCCTGCTCTGGGTCCAGGTGGTGGTACGGAACAGCACGTCGACCCCGCCGGCGGCCAGCACGGTGAACCGCTCGGCGGAGGTGGTGCCGACGAACTCCACGGCGTCGGCGTCGCCGAATATCGCGGCGGCTACCGCACGGCAGAAGTCGGCGTCAAAGCCGTTGTACGAGCCGTCCTCTTGGGGCTCCGCGAAACCGATCGCGCTGTCGCCAACCCCGCAACGCAAGGCGCCGCGGTTCTGAACCCGGGCCAGGGTGCCTCCGGTGGGCGGTGTTGCCACGGTCACCTCCGCGACCGTTGTCGCCACCTCTCCCGCGGACGTGGCGGCGGTCTCCGCCGGTGTCGTAGTTGCTTCGTCGCCTGTGCAAGCGACGAGCGTCAGGGCCAGCACACCAAGCAGCGCAACGACTCGCTTCATCGACATGAGGGAACCGGCTCCTTCGTGAACACCGATACCTTCGCCACAACGCTGGTCCTTCCGAACGGGAGCGCGCGTGTCAAGGCTAACCAGGCCCCCGAGGCTCGCCGAGAAGAAGGTTCGATGGCTATCTTGGAATCGTGACACCGGAGAGGACCTGCAAGCCATGAGCCTGCCCATCGCTGACGGATTGCTGGTGGTGGTCAAGGATGACTGCGAGACCTGCCATCTGGTGGTACCCGTGCTGGCTGAACTCGCCGGGCGGGAGGACGGCGTGGTGATCGTCTCCCAGGATCAAGCCCGCTTTCCCGAGGGTTTCGAGGTGGTCCACGACGGGGAGTTGGACATCTCGTGGCGTCTCGATACCGAGACGACCCCCACCGTGTACCGGATAGAGGACGGTGAGGTGGCCGACGAGCAGGCCGGGTGGTACCGCTCCGGATGGGAACGCGTGACCGGAGCGACCGGCCTGGGGGCCGGACTTCCGGAACAGCGGCCTGGATGCGGCTCGGACACGATGCTGCCCGACAACTACCAGAGGCTTCTCCGGCGCCATTCGCCCTATCCCATGTTGTCGCAGCGCATCGAACTCGGGACTGCCGAGGATCCCGTGGAGGCCGCCTTCGCCCGGGGATGGACGGACGGCCTTCCGGTCGTTCCTCCGACCGAAGAGCGGGTGGCGCGGATGCTGGAGGGCACCGATCTTCCTCCCGCCCAGGTGCTATGCACCCTCCCACCCGATCTGGCCGAGTGCACGGTGGAGAAGGTGGCTATCAACGCGGTGATGGCCGGCTGCCGGCCCGAATACCTGCCGGTGGTGCTGGCCGCGGTGAAGGCGGCGGCCGGGCGCGGTTTCAACATCCACGGGGTGTCGGCCACCACCTATTTCTCAGGGCCGGTGCTGATCGTCAACGGGCCGGTGCGGAGGCAGATCGGGATGAACCCGGGAGTCAACGTGCTCGGCCAGGGCAACCGGGCCAACCTCACCATCGGGCGGGCTCTCAACCTGGTGGTCCGCAACGTCGGCGGCGCCCGTCCCGGTGGAGTCGATCAGGCGACCTTCGGCAGCCCGAGCAAGCTCGCGTTCTGTTTCCCGGAGGACGAGGAAGGCTCTCCCTGGGAGTCTCTGGCGGTCGAACGGGGCTTCTCGCCCGAGGAGTCCACGGTTACGCTCTTCGCCGCCCACGGACCGCTCGAGGTGGTCGACCAGAAGTCCCGCACTCCCGAGTCGCTCGCCAGGACCCTGGCGCTGCAGCTGCGGATGGTCGCGCACCCGAAGCTGGCGGGAATGTCCGAAGCGATCGTCGTAGTCTCCCCCGAACATGCCCGGCTCTTTCGGCGGGCGGGTTGGACGAAGGTCCGTCTGGGCGAGGAGATCCACTCGCTGCTCACGCTCCCGACCTCGGAGATGGTGGCCGGGGCGGGCGGGGCAGCCGAGGGCATGCCGCCCTGGCTGGCGGACCGGCGGGAGGAGATTCCGAAGTTCGGCCCCGAAGGTCTGTGGTTCGTCCATGCGGGCGGGGACGCGGGAGGATTCTCGGCGATAATCTCGGGCTGGGTCGGTGGCAGGGCCGGCTCGGAGATAACCACCGTGGCGATCGACCATTAGAGGTGCTTCATGACGACACTGTTGGATCCGACCAGCGAGAGAACCACCGGGGAGCGGCCCATCAGCCCTCGTCCCGCCGACATCGCGACCGGAACGGTCGGCCTGCTGGATATCTCCAAGCCTCGTGGTGACGTGTTCATCAGGAGGCTGGACGAGTTGCTGACCGAGATGGGGGTGGCGGTGCGCCATTACCGCAAGCCCACTTTCTCGAAGCCGGCGCCGCTCGACCTGCGCCGCCAGATCGCCGCCGAATGCGGGGCGGTGATCGAAGCCCTGGCCGACTGAGGCTCCTGCGCGTCGTGCAGTGTGCACGACATAGTCGATCTGGAAGACCTGGGCGTGCCGGGCGTGTTCGTGGCCTCTGACCGCTTCGCGCAGGCGGTCGACGCACAAGGCAAGGCCCTTGGCATGCACCCCCGCCGGGTGCTCACCGACCATCCGATCCAGCAGCGTACCGACGAGGAGATGCGGGCTCTCGCCGAAGCGGCCTTTCCCGCCATCCTCGCCGCGTTGACGGCCGGGCAACGCTAGTAGCCCCGGAGCACCCGCAAAGGGATCAGGTGCTCGTACTGGTCATCAACTGCGGCAGCTCGTCGATCAAGTACAAGCTGTACGGGCCGGGGGCGGAGAACCTGCTCGCGGGCGGGATCATCGACGGTATAGGAGGGGAACGGCCGAGACACCTCCACGCCGCAGGCGACCAGGAGTTCGAAGCAGAGATAGAGGTCGGGGACTACCGGCAGGGGGTAGCCGCGATCGTCAAGGCCCTGGCCGGGTGGGGGTCACCACCGCCGATCGGCGACCCGTCCGAGATCGTCGGGGTGGGCCACCGGGTTGTGCATGGAGGTGACCGTTTCTCCGAGTCCGTGGTGATCGACCGCGCGGTCATCGAGGAGGTCGAGTCCCTGGGCGCATTGGCCCCGCTCCACAACCCGGCCAACCTGGCGGGTGTCCGGGCCGCCCGCGAGCTCCTGCCGGGAGCCCTGGGGGTGGCCGTGTTCGACACCGCCTTCTTCTCCACGCTTCCCCCGCACGCCTACCGGTACGCGGTCCCCGAGCGTTGGTGGCGGGACTTCGGGGTGAGGCGGTACGGGTTCCACGGCATCAGCCACCGGTACCTGGCGGAGCGAGCCGCCCGGTTGCTGGAGAACCCCCGGCCCAACCTGGTGACCCTCCATCTCGGCGCCGGCGCCTCGTCATGCGCGATCCGGGACGGGAAGGCGGTGGACACTTCCATGGGCATGACGCCTTTGGAGGGATTGGTGATGGGCACTCGGAGCGGCGACATCGATCCGGCGGTGGTGTTCCACCTACTGGAGGCGGGGTTGCCCGTCTCCGAAGTCCGGCGAGGTCTGCAGACAGAGGGGGGCTTGCTCGGCCTGAGCAGGATATCGTCCGACTTCCGCCGGGTTGCCCACCGCGCCCGTGCCGGCGATCGAGCCGCCGCCCTGGCCGTGGAGGCCTTCGCCCACCGGGTCCGCCGGTATCTGGGCGCCTTCCTGGTACAGGTCGCGCCATGCGACGGGGTGGTCTTCTCCGGCGGCATCGGGGAGAACAGCCATGAGGTCCGTAGTCGCATCCTGAGCGGTGTGGAGACGCTGGGCCTGGTCGTGGATCCCGCCCGCAACCGTGGCGAGGGGGAGAGGCGTATCTCCGCCGACACCGGATCCCTTGACATATGGGTGATCCCCACCGACGAGGAGTCCCTGATAGCCCGGGACACCTCCCGTCTCCTCAACGACCGCGTGTCCTGAGAGGGGTCACGCGGAGCATCGTCAGCGCTTGGAGGTTGCCTCCAAGCCGTGCGTGCGGGTCCACGCGTCGAACTCATCGAGAAACGACCGGCGTAGAGCGGGCTCGCACAGGGCGGCCGTGAAGGCGTTGCGAGCGATCCGGGCCAGGTCCGCCGGTCCGTAGCCGAATCCGGTGGACAGCAGCCGGTACTCGTCGTTCAGGGTGTTCCCGAACATAGGCGGGTCGTCGCTGTTGAGCGTGACCGTCAAGCCCATCCCGTCGAGGTGCGGGAAGGGGTGGAGAGCGAGACGCTCGCAGACCCGGGTTCTCAGGTTGCTGGTGGGACATACCTCGAGAGGTATGGCGCGGTCCAGCAACATGGCGAGGAGGTGGGGGTCCTTGATCACCCCGATGCCGTGACCGATGCGATCCGCGCCGAGCGCTTCGATCGATCCACGAACGTGACCGGCAGCCCAGGGCGCCAGCGACTCTCCGGCGTGCGGGACCCTCCCGAGGCCCTGCCGTCCGGCCTCGCGGAAGGCATGCGCGAAGGGTTCCGGCGGGCGCCCCTCTTCGTTGCCTCCGATTCCCAGGGCCACCACACCGTTCTCCTGGCCCTGGAGTGCGTAACGGAGCGTGGTGTCGGCCGGATGGGGGTCGTAGACGCCTCCCGGGCCGGAGAAACAGAAGTTCCGGGCGATGTCGAACACCCAACGCATCTCGACTCCGAAGTCCGCCCTGGCTCTGCTCCGCCCCTCTTCCAGGCCGGTGAGGATCGCGTCGATTGTCAATCCCTTGTCGAAGATGTGCGTGTGGTTGTAGGGGGAGACCGTCAGCTCGCTGTAGCGGATGTTCTGTTCCGCCATGGCGGCGCCCGCCTGGTAGGCGACCAGCGCGAAGTCATCGGGCGTCCTGATCAGGTTCTGGACGGCCGTGATCACCCGGATGAAGTCCGCGAAGTCCGTGAACTCGAACCAGTCGGCAAGCCGGTCCGGATCGGTGGTGGGCAGGGTGTGGACGAGGTCGTGGCGCCGGGCCAACTCGACAGCCGTGGCCGGTTGGACGGACCCCTCGAGGTGGATGTGCAGCTCGGCCTTTGGCATCCCCGCGATCAAGCGGTCCAGCTCGGGGGAGGCCGTTCGGTCGCTCAACCTCACGCCCGCCTAGGGAGCGGAATGCTCCGTGTCGTGCCTGACGATCGCCTCCAGCGCGATCGCGATAGCGTTCTCCCAGGCCTCCACGAGACGCTGGTTGCCGTGTTCCCCCCGGTCGTAGTCGAAGTCGGCCTCCACCAGGCTCCCGGACACGCCGCACACCATCGCCGCATGGACCCCGCGGAGCTGGGCCACCGTGAGGATGGCGGAGCTCTCCATCTCGATGTTCAGCAGACCGAGCCTCGCATGGCGCTCGATCCACTCGGGCGTCTCCGCGTAGAAGGCGTCGTCGCAGGCGCCGAGGCCGATGTGCAACCCGAAACCCGCCTCCCGCCGCCGCTCTTGCGCCGCCCCGATGAGAGCGTGCACCAGGAAGTGGTCGGCGATGGCCGGATAGGTGTCCGGTACGTAGGCTCGAGAGGTGCCGTCGTTGCGGAGCACCCCGGTGTTGATGACGATGTCTCCCGTCCTGATTCCGGGCTGGATACCTGCGGTGCTGCCCACCCTGATCAGGTGGGTGGCACCGGCGTTCACCAGCTCCTCGGCGGCGATGGAGGCGGACGGGCACCCGACACCGGTGGACATGGCGCTGACCTCGATGCCCCGGTACCTGCCGGTGATCGTCCGGAACTCCCGGCTGTCCGCCACCGGTTCGACATCGTAGAGATGGGTCGCGATCCGATCGACCCGGGCCGGATCCCCCGGCAGGAGCACGTAGCGGCCCACGTCCCCACGGCGGATGCGGGTGGCGTACTGCCGCGCGTCCTTGTCGATAGCCGACTTGTCGAAGGTTCCCATGGCCGTATCCGTTCAGGGGTCGTGGTCCGCTGACCAAGGCTAGTGAGAGTCGGGCTTGCCACCCTGCGGGTGTTGGCGCGCCGGCTACAAATCCGTCTCTTCAATACCGGCCAGCTTCATGAGGTGTCTTTGCAGACCGCGCTTGAGAGTGGTGTTTCGGTGGACCGGTACAGAGATGCGGGCATCGGAGCCGCGCTTGGTATAGATGTGGTGACTGCCCCTTATACGGGCAAGTTGCCAGCCGCGTACCTCCAGCAGCCGACATAGGCGCTTGCCGCTGACTGCCTTCATACGGCTATTTCGATAATCCTGCCCCCGTCCGGAACTGCACCGTTGTCCATCGCCACCGAGAGGCAGCCTTCGACCGCTTCGTAGATGTTGGATAGCAACTCTTCGAAGGAGTCCCCCTGGGTGGCGCATCCTGGTATGGCCGGCACTTCTGCCCAGTATCCACCCTCTTCAGCTCGATGGACGATAACCGACAGTTTCATGGGCTCTCCTACCAACCGCACCCCGGATGGTTTTCCGAATTACACGCCAGAAGAGTCTACCGAATCGTGGCTGCCTCCCCTGTGGTGCGGTGGCTCTTACGCTGGTGGAGGGTTCGCGATCACGAACCAGTTTCCCATACTCAGATTGCTCTTGGACGAGGCTGGCGTTATGACGGGTGTCGGGAAGCATCCCTACCAGTGGGGATTCCCGGCAGCTCATGGCCTCGCGGCTCGTACAATCCCAGGGGTCATGATCACACCCGAATCGGATAGCGGCGCCTCGAGCCTGACGCTGACGCACTGGGGCGCCTACGAGGTCGAAGCCTCGGGCGGCGCCATCAAGGCGGTGCGGCCGTTCCGGCACGATCCCGATCCGTCCCCCATCGGGGACTCCCTGGCCGACATCGGGCGATGCCGCGTCGGTATGCCGTCGGTCAGGGAGAGCTGGATGGAGGCCGGTCCGGGAGCCGCTACCCACCGCCGCGGCAGGGAGCGCTTCGTGGAGGTCGGCTGGGATCATGCCCTCGACCTGGTAGCCGCCGAGCTCGACCGGGTCCGGATTGAGTACGGCAACCAGGCCATCTACGCCGGTTCCTACGGCTGGGCCAGCGCCGGGCGCTTCCACCATGCCCAGAGCCAGCTTCACCGCTTCATGAACTCGATCGGCGGCTACACCGGCTCCGTCAACACCTACAGCCTGGCGGCGGCCGAGGTCATCCTTCCCCACGTGGTAGGAAGCCGCTGGTGGGCCCTAGAGAAGGTCCACACCTCGTGGGATGTGATCGCCGCTGAGACCGACCTGATGGTGGCGTTCGGGGGCATTCCGGTGAAGAACAGCCAGGTGGACTACGGGGGTGTGGGACGCCACGAGGTGAGCGGCTGGTTGCGGACGTGTGCCGAGCGGGGCGCCCGCTTCGTGAACGTGTCACCCATCGATGACGATGTCGCGGACTATGTGGATCCGGAGTGGGTCCCGATCCGGCCGGGTACCGACGTCGCGTTGATGCTGGCCCTCATCCACACCCTGATCGAGGATGACTCCTACGATCGCGACTTCGTCGGGCGGTACTGCGTGGGCTGGGAGACCCTGGCCGCCTATATCACCGGTGACACCGACGGGGTCCCCAAGGATCCGGAATGGGCCGGACCGATCACCACCGTCCCGCCCGAGCGGATCAGGTCGCTGGCCTGCGCGTTGGTAACGGGGCGCACCATGATCAACGCCAGCTGGTCCTTGCAACGGGCTCACCATGGCGAGCACGCCATCTGGGCGGCCGTCGCCCTCGCCGCCGCCATCGGGCAGATCGGCCTTCCCGGAGGCGGTTTCGGCATCGGGTACGGGGCGGTGGCGGCCCTCGGAAACGGGTTCGACAAGGCGTGGCTGCCCCGTCTGAAGCCGGGGCGGCCGGTCATCGACTCCTTCATCCCGGTAGCAAGGATCGCCGACATGCTGGCCGGGCCGGGCAAGGAGTACGAGTACGACGGCGCAACCCGCACCTACCCGCACATCCGCCTGGTCTACTGGGCGGGCGGCAACCCCTTCCACCATCACCAGGACCTGAACCGCCTGCGCGGGGCCTGGCAGCGTCCCGAGACGGTGATCGTTCATGAGCCCTTCTGGACGGCCACCGCCAGGTACGCCGACATCGTGCTGCCCACCACCACCGCCCTGGAGAGAAATGACATCGGCGGCAAGCCCAGCGATCCGTATTTCTTCGCCATGAAGAAGGTCATCGAGCCGGTGGGTGGCGCCAGGGACGACCATGACATTCTCGGCGCCCTGGCCTCCCGCCTCGGCACGGGAGATACCTTCTCGGAGGGTCGCACTGCCGACGGTTGGGTTCGGTTCATGTACGAGCAGTACCGGCGGAGCGAACCGGGGAGCCCCGCCTTCGAGGAGTTCTGGCAGGCCGGGTTCATCGACCGCGGGCTGGGGGGCGGGGAGCCGAAGCGGGTGATGCTGGAGGAGTTCCGAGAGGACCCCGACCGGTATCCGCTCCGTACCCCGTCGGGCCGGATCGAGCTCTACTCCGAGCGCATCTCCGGTTTCGGATACGACGACTGCCCGCCGCATCCGGCCTGGATGCCTCCGGGCGAATGGCTGGGCGAAGCGATCGGCGAGGCCGACTTGCACCTGATCTCCAACCAGCCCTCCACCCGGCTCCACAGCCAGCTGGACCACGGGTCGAACAGCCGTGGCGCGAAGGTCGCCGGTCTCGAACGGCTACGGATGCATCCCGATGACGCCGCCCGGCGGGGTATCGAGGACGGCGACGTGGTCCGCGTCTTCAACGACCGGGGCGCCTGCCTGGCCGGGGTGACGATCACCGACCGGATCCGGCGCCGGGTGGTCCAGCTGGCCACGGGGGCCTGGTACTCGCCGGGCGTCGGGCCCGACCTGGATGGCACCTGCCTGCACGGCAATCCCAACGTACTCACCGCCGATGTCGGAAGCTCGAGCCTGGCGCAGGGGCCCACCGCCCAGACCTGCCTGGTCCGGGTGGAACTATGGCCGGGAGCGCCTCCGGCCCATCACGCCTTCGACCCACCTGAGATCGTCGCCCTGGGAGAACGGTAGATCGAGCAGACCGGGGAGAAGAGCGAGGAGGATGCTCTCTCCCCGGCGACCTTATCCGTCGATGAACGCCTCGAGGGCCTCGCGGGCGACCTCGTCCCGCATCTGGCGGGGTGGTGACTTCATGAAGTAGGCGCTGGCCTCGTAGAGCGGCCCGGCGATACCCCGGTCCAGACCGATCTTGGCGCACCGCAGCGCGTCGATGACCACCCCGGCCGAGTTGGGGCTGTCCCAGACTTCCAGCTTCACCTCGGCATTGAGGGGAGTGTTCCCGAAGGCGGTCCCCTCGAGGCGGATGTGCGCCCACTTGCGGTCGGTGAGCCAGGGCACGTGATCCGAGGGGCCGACATGGATGTCTTCCACGGGCATGCGGGTCTCCAACTGGCTGGTGACCGCCTTGGTCTTGGACTCCTTCTTGGAGACGAGGCGGCTCCGCTCCAGCATGTTCAGGAAGTCGGTGTTCCCGCCGAAGTTGAGCTGGTAGGTCCGGTCCACCTTCACCCCCCGGTCCTGGAAGAGGTTGACGAGGGTGCGGTGCAGGATGGTGGCGCCGACCTGCGACTTGATGTCGTCGCCCACGATGGGCAGTCCGGCCCGGCGGAAGCGGTCTGCCCACTCCTCGGTGCGTGCGATGAACACGGGGATGCAGTTGACGAAGGCGCAGCCGGCCTCCAGGGCTTGGCGGGCATAGAACTCGGTGGCCTGCTGCGATCCGACCGGTAGGTAGGAGACCACCACGTCGGCGCGCGTCTTGCGGAGTTCCTCCGCCACATCTACCTCGGCCGCCGCCGACTCCTCCACCACGCCGTTCAGGTAGGCGCCGATCCCGTCCAGGGTCGGCCCGCGTTGCACCGTCACGTCCAGATAGGGGACCTCGGCGAAGGCCGTGGTGTTGTTCTCGCCGGCCAAGATCGCCTTGGACAGGTCCTGGCCCACCTTGGTGGCATCCACGTCGAATGCGGCCACGAACTGGATGTCGTCGATGGCGTAGTCGCCCAGCACCGGATGCATCAGGCCCGGAATGGTCTCGTCCGCGGCGGCATCGCGGTAGAACTCGACCCCCTGTACCAGTGAGGAGGCGCAGTTCCCCACCCCTACGATCGCTACCCGTATCCTGCTCACACGTACCCTCTCGACTCGGATCTCCGCTGAGTCTGGCGCGTGGATTGATTCAGTCAAATAGACGAGGCTCCTATAATCCATAGATAATGGTTATGGATTTGCCGGCCTTGAACTTCCGGAGCCTGCGTTATCTCCAGGCGGTGGAGCGCCACGGAACGTTTACCGAGGCAGCCTGGGAGCTGGGCGTCAGCCAGCCCGCCCTCTCCCATTCATTGGCCGAGCTCTCCCGACGGTTGGGGGTGCCCCTGTTCAGGAAGGACGGGAGGAGGCGAGTGCTCACCGAGGCCGGGCAGCGGGTGGTGCGCTATGCGGATCGCGTGATCGGCCAGACCGGGGATCTGATCCGATGGCTGGACAGCTGGCAGCGGGGAGAGGTCGGCTTGCTCCGGGTAGGGCTGATCGACACTGTCGGCCTCTACACCCTTCCATCCGGCCTGTCCCGTTTGCAAGGGGAGCAGCCCGGGATCGATCTCCAGTTGGTGGTTGCCGAGTCGGAGGAGCTGCTGTCCATGCTGGATCGATACCAGGTGGACCTGGCGCTGGTGGTCGGCCCGGCCGGTTCCCGCTACAACTCGGAGGCCATCGCCACCGAGAGGATGCATGTCTACTCCTGGCGGGATGACATGGCCGGCTCGTCCGACTCAGGCTCGGACGTAGCCACCCCGGCGGGCTGGGCGCTCTACCCGCCCGCCTCTCGCACCCGGCTGCTCATCGACCAGGGGTTGGCGCAGTTGGGCATCCATCCTGAGGTGGCTCTCGAATCGGCTCACCCAACTGTGCTCCGCCAGATGGCGGTTCTCGGCTACGCCCGGACGGTGCTACCCCGGCAGGTGGCGACGGCTGGGGAGGACTTGGACCTGACGGAAGGACCGCTGGTGGCTCTGCGGCAGATCGAGGCGGTGTGGAGGTCGGACGAGGATCTCGATCCACGTGCCGCCCGCCTAATCGAACTGGTCAAGAGAGGCGACCCCACCGGAACACCCTGATTCGGCGAAAGGCCCCCGGCTAGCCGCCGGTGGTGAGGTCCAGGAGCCGGGCGAAACGCTTGCGGGCGGCGATCAGGGCGATCAGGGTCACCAGGAACGGCAGGGCATCCGTGATCTGGACGGGGAGCCCGTTGCCCTGGAGTCGGAACCCGAGCCCCTCGGCGAAGGCGAACAGCAGGCTGGCGCCGAGCACCGCGAACGGATGGGCCCGGCCCAGCATGACCGCCACCACCGCCACCCAGCCCCTTCCGCTCGACATGTTCTCGGCGAACTGCACCACGTTCCCGAGCGCCAGCTGGGCGCCGGCCAGGCCCGACAGCACGCCGGAGGCGATCACCGCACCGTACTTGTAGGCGATGGGGCTCACCCCGAGGGACTCGGCCGCCAGCGGACGCTCACCGACCCCGCGCAACCGCAGCCCGATCGGAGTGCGGAACAGGACGAGCCAGAGGAAAGGCACCAGCAGGAAGGCCACGTACGCCAGGATGGTCTGGTTGAACAGGACCGGCCCTATCCAGGGGATGTCGGACAGTCCGGGGATGGCCAGCCGTTCCAATCCGTCGATGCGTTCGTGCTGGAACACCCCCCGCACCCCGAATATCTGTGGGAGGAGGAAACCGGTCAGCCCGATGGCCATCAGGTTCAGGGCGATGCCGAGCACGATGGGGTCGCCGCGCCTGCTCACCGCACCGAAGGCCAGCATGAGCGATATCAGCACCCCGGCGCCCACCGCGAACACCACTCCGAGGCCGCTGTAGACAGCCAGGTAGGAGCCGGCCACCGCCGCGAAGGCACCGGACAGCATCATCCCCTCCATGGCGATCTGGAAGACCCCCGCCCGCTCGCAGATCATTCCTCCGAGCGCGGCCAGCAGGATGGGGATCATGGCTCGGACCACCGAGTCGAAGAGGGCGGCGTCGAAGAGCTGGTCGAACATCTAGACCTCTCCGACTCCGGCCGGCTCGACCTCGCCGACGGATACGTCCCGGCCGGTTCTTCGCTTGAACCAGGTGAAGGTGAGCCGGCTGGCCACCGCCACGATCACCAGGGCCTGGAGTACCTGGGCGAGGCGCCAGGAGACTTCGGCGTTGCGCTGCATGGCCAGGCCTCCGATCTGGAGGCCGGAGAAGAGCAGGCCGGCCGCCAGGATCAGGAGTGGATGGTTGTTGGCCAGGAGGGCCACCAGGAGTCCGGTCCAGGCCAGCCCGCTCAGCACCAGCTCTCCGTCGATGTAGCGGTAGGCATCTCCCAGGATCATGTGGGTGCCGATCACGCCGCCGATGGCGCCGGCCACCGCCATCACGTAGACCGTCTGGCGCTCCACCTGGATGCCGCCGTAGCGGGCGAAGCGCCCGTTGAGGCCGGCCATTCGGGTTTCGTAGCCCGAGACGCTGCGTCCGTAGACCACCCAGATGACGATGACCAGGATCACCACCAGCAGAAGCGAGTAGCTCACTCCACCGAATATGGGCATCTTGGGCATGCGGGCGGTGTCGGGAACCTGCTCGGTGGAGGTGAGGGTCACGCTGT
This sequence comes from bacterium, assembly GCA_028821235.1. NCBI lineage: Bacteria > bacterium. The sequence goes on along the minus strand of JAPPGV010000035.1, from coordinate 14,328 downwards.
CGTCCAGCAGCCGGAACCGCACCAGGTAGCCGGTCATGGCGCGGGCCACGTAGTTGAGCAGCAGGCTGGTGATAAGGATGGGAAGTCGCAGCCGGGTCTGTCCCAGGGCGGGAAGCATGGCCCAGAGGGCCCCGGCCAGACCGCCGATCACCATGGCCACCGGGATGACCACTTGGCCCGGTCCCGGCATGTAGATGGCCACGACGGTCCCGGCGAGGCCGCCCACCACCATCTGGCCCTCGCCGCCCAGGTTGATGACGCCCGAGCGGAACGCCACCGACACGGCCAGCGCCATCCCGACGATCGGTATGGACCGCGCCAGGGTGTTGCGCAACCCCGAGCCCGTGACCGCGCCGTCGAACATCTCCCGGTAGGCGAACCAGGGATCCCCGCCGGTCAGCCAGACGATCGCCCAGCCCAGGGCGAAGGCGAAGACCAGCGAGAACAGGGCGGGATGCCCCGCCACGTTCCCTATCTTCGAGCCGAGGCCGACCGGGGCGCCCTGCGCCTGCTCAGCCACTGAGCGCCTCCTCGTGCGCGCCGGTCATGTAGTAGCCGATGCCGGCCTCGTCGACTTCCGCCGGATCCAACTCGGCCACGATCCGCCCGTCGAACATCACCAGGATGCGCGTGCTCAGGGCCAGGATCTCGGACAGCTCGGCTGAAATGAGCAGCACGGCCCCGCCCCCGTCACGGAACGTGATCAGGCGATCATGGATGAACTCGATGGCCGCGATGTCGACGCCGCGGGTGGGCTGCTCGGCGATGAGCAGCGGGGCGCCATGGGACATCTCCCGGGCCACCACGACCTTCTGGAGGTTCCCTCCCGAGAGGTTCGATACCGGGGAGTTGATGGGCCCCGACCGGATACCGTAGGTCTCGATCAGGCGCCTGGCGTGATGGCGCACCGCCTTGCGGTCGAACCACCCCTTGCTCTGGAACCCTTCCCTTCGCTGGTGGCCCAGCAGCAGGTTGTTCGACACGGTTGCCCGGTGGCTGGTGCCCACCCCGTAGCGATCCTCCGGTATGTATGCCATCCCGGACAGACGGCGCGTCAATACCTCGGAGGTGGTTATGTCGTTCCCGTTCAGGTGGATCGAGCCCTCGGGCACGTCCCGGAGACCGGTCACGGCCTCGATGAGCTCGCTCTGGCCGTTGCCGGCGATCCCGGCCACGCCCACGATCTCACCCGACCGCACCTCCAGCGATACGTTCTTTACCGTCTCCCGCCCGTGCTCGCCCGTTACGGTGAGATCGGTCACGGTCAGCACCGCGCCTCCCGCCTCGTGGGCGGGCGCCCGGCGGTCCAGATCGACCTGCCGTCCGGTCATGTGCCGGGCGATCTCGGTGGGATTTGTCTCGGCGGTGACGAGATCCGCCACCGACCGGCCGTCCCGGAGCACTGTCACCCGGTCGGAGACGGCCATCACCTCGCCGAGCTTGTGGGTGATGAACAGGATGGTGCGCCCCGCGTCGCGCAGGCGCCTGATGACCTCGAAGAGCTTGTCCCGCTCCTGGGGCGTGAGCACCGCGGTGGGCTCGTCGAGGATCAGGATCTGGGCATCCCGGTAGAGGGCCTTGAGGATCTCCACCCGCTGCAGCACCCCTACCGGCAGTGTCTCGACCACGGCGCGAGGGTCGACCGCCAGGCCGTACCGCTCGGCCAGGGCCCCCACCCGCTCCACGCCGGCGGTCCGGTCGATCATGCCCCGCCGGGTCGGCTCGTCCCGGAACACCACGTTGTCGGCCACGCTCAGCGTTGGGAAGAGCCGGAAGGCTTGGTGGACCATTCCGAGCCCGGCCCGGATGGCCTCGAGCGCCGAGGTGAACCTGACCCGCTCGCCGTCCACCAGGATCTCCCCGGCGTCGGCCGGGTACAGGCCGAACAGGATCGACATGAGGGTGGTCTTGCCGGCGCCGTTCTCACCCACCACGGCGTGGATGTGGCCGGCCTCCACCCTCATGTCGATGGCGTCGTTCGCCAGGACACCGGGGAATCGCTTGGTGATGCCTCGGAACTCGAGGGCCAGGCTCATTTCAGTTGGCGGTCAGGACCCGGTTTCGATCAGCCGAACAGCGGATCGGTTACGACGATCGAGCCGTCGATGATCCCCGCAGCGACCTTCTCAACCTCCGCGACGATGTCCGGATGATCGGCAATCAGGCACTCGCTGGTGGCAAGGTCGGGGTGGAGGGCCATCACGCCGGTGCCACCCTCGGCCAGACCGAAGGCGACCATCGGCCCGGCAGTACCGGCCAGCACCTGTTCGATGAGCTGGTCGACCACCGCGTCCACGAGCTTCATGTTGTTGTCGACTATGTACCCGGGGGCTTCCGGACACTGGTTTATGTCCACGCCGTAGGACACGAATCCGGCTTCCGCCGCCGCTTCGAACACACCGCCGTTGGAACCGGCGCCCACGGCGAAGATGTGGTCCAGTCCTTGCGCGGCCAGCGAGAGGGCCAGTTCCTTGGCCCGGGCCGGGTCGGAGAACGGGTTGTCGCCGGCGATGAACACCGCCGAGTTCTCGATCGAGGGATCCACCGACTGGGCGCCGACCCAGAAGCTCTCCCACCAGCGCTTGAAGAAGGGGATGTCGAGAGCCACTACGGAGCCGATCTTCTTCGCCTCCGACAGGTGGCCGGCCATAACGCCTAGCAGGTAGGCGCCCTCGTGCTCGCGGAACACACCGCAGTGGAGGTTGGGGGCCGGTTCGTCCGGGCAGGAGTCGATGAGGATGAACTGCTGGTCCGGGTTGGCCTTGGAGTACTCGTCCGCCATCTCCGTCAGCGTGAAGGTGGTGAGCACGATCACGTCCGGAGCCTCGTCGATGGCTGCCTCTATGTTGGCCCGCCTGGTGGTGTCGTCAATCGACTCGAAGGTTTTCCAGGTACCGCCGTGGCGCTCGGCTGCCCGCCTGGTGCCGACCTCGCCCAGGATCAGGAAGCTGTTGACGCCCATCGGGTTGGGGGTCACGTAGATCAGGCTGATCGGGTCCTCGGGCGCCATCGTGGTGGTCGGCGCGGCTGTGGTGGCCGGCGCGGCTGTGGTGGCGGGCGCGGCTGTGGTGGCGGGCGCGGCCGTGGTGGCGGGCGCGTCGTCGCCGGAATCCCCGCAGGCGGCCCCCACTACGGCCAGTGCCAGAATGAGCACCAGGATCTTCAGGGGTCTGGACATGGGTTTCTCCTCCCTCAGAGCGGACGTTCCGCTGGTGTGTCTGTCACGGTGATGACTACTCAGTGGCCGGTCGGCGAAGCTCCCCGAGCGGCACCGACCGGAGGCTATCACCTCGATCAATCCTGACCACCCGCCGATCGGTCACGATCGCGGTGATCAGGGCGTGCGGCGTGATGTCGAAGGCGGGGTTGGCGGCGTCGGTATTCGCAGGAGCGGTAGCACGATCCCGGACGGACACCACCTCTCCGGCGTCCCGGTCCTCGATGGGGATGGCGTCACCCCCGGGAGTGTCCATGTCCACGGTCGACTCCGGGGCGACCACGATGAAGGGGACCCCGGCGTACCGGGCGCCGAGAGCCAGGGAGAAGGTTCCGATCTTGTTGGCCGTGTCCCCGTTGGCGGCGATCCGGTCGGCGCCGGTGAGCACCACGTCGGCTTGACGCCGGGCCAGCATGAAGTTGGCGGCCGAGTCGACCAGGATCCGGTGGGGAGCGCCCATGCGGGCCAACTCCCAGGCGGTGAGGCGGGCGCCCTGGAGGAGCGGCCGGGTCTCGAGCGCCAGAGCCTCCGCGAGCGTGCCCCGCTCGTGCAAGGTCTGTATCACCGCCAGTGCGGTACCGCGCTCGATGGTCGCCAACCCCCCGGTGTTGCAGATCGTCATCGCCCGGGATGCTGCCCGCTCGGTGACCAGCCCGGTCACGAGATCGGCCCCGTACTCTCCCATGGACACGGATGCGGCGATCTCCTCGTCCCGGATGGCGAGCGCCTCGGCCAGCACACGGTCCAGGCCCTGCGCGGCGAGGGGGGCCACCCTGTCCACCATGCGGGCCAGGTTCACCGCGGTGGGTCGGGCTTCCCGAAGGGAGAGGATCGCCCGGTCGAAGTCGGGTCCGGACGTCCCGTGGGCCCGGATGGCCAGCGCCACCCCGAGGGCTCCGGCCACGCCGATGGCGGGGGCGCCCCGTACGGACAGGCGGCGGATGGCGGCCACCATGTCGGGGACTGTTTCGATCCGCATCACCTCGTAATGGTCGGGAAGCCTGGTCTGATCGACCATCGAGACGCCGCCGTCTATCCAGTCGAGCGGACGGTCACCGAGTTGCTGCATGACCTTTATGCTACATGGGCCACTTCCACCTGACCGGGGGCGAGTAGATGGACCGCTACCAAGCCGATCTGCTGATAACCATGTCCGAGGGGCGGACCCCCATCTCGCAAGGGGTGGTGGACGTGGAGGGGGGACGGGTGGTCTGGGCCGGCCCCGCTTCGGAGGCGCCCGACCAGGCCGGGGCGCCGGTACACCGGATCGACGGCATCCTGATGCCCGGACTCGTCAACCTCCACGCCCATACCCCGATGATCCTGCTGCGCGGCGCCGGAGAGGGGCTGCCGGTGGATCGGTGGCTCCACGAGGTCATGTGGCCCCGGGAGGGGCGCCTGACCCCCGATGACGTGAGGGTGGGGATGCTGATGGGCGCAGCCGAGCTCCTCTCCAACGGCGTCACCACCTCATCCGAGATGTACTTCTTCGGGGAGTCGGTCGCTCAGGGGGCTGCCGAGGCGGGCCTCCGGTGCGTGGTGGCGGCTCCGATCATCGAGGACGCCCAGCTCGACCTGATGGGCACCTGGCAGCAGCAGTTGGAGGAGATGGTCGCCACCCGGGACCGGTGGGCATCAAACGAGCTGATCGAAGTGGGCCTGGGTCCTCACGCCGCCTGGTCGGTGTCACGGGAGTGCCTGGAGATGGTGATCGGGATCGCCCGCGAGCAGGACATGCTGGTTCACATCCACGTGGCTGAGCAGGAGTGGGAGGACGCGGCGGTGCGGGAGCTGTCCGGTGGCCTGTCGGCGCCCGCCTACCTGGAGTCGCTGGGCATGCTGGAGGCAAGGGTGCTGGCCGCCCACTGCGTGTGGCTGTCGGACGAGGACATGGAGATATTCGGCCGCCACGGAGTGGGGGCGGCCCATTGCCCTTGTTCCAACTCCAAGCACGGCTCGGGCCTGGCCAGGGTCGAAGAGATGATCCGGGCCGGGATCAAGGTGGGGATCGCCACCGACGGTCCGGCCTCTCATCACCGGCTCGACCTGTTCGAGGAGATGCGCACCGCCATCCGGCTGGCCCGGATCCACCGGGGGGACGCAGCCTTCATGCCACCCCACGAGGCGCTCCACATGACCACGGCCGGGGCCGCCGACGCCATCGGGCGCTCCGACCTGGGCCGGCTCGAGCCGGGTTCCCGGGCCGACATGGTGCAGCTGTCACCGTCAGAGTCGGCTCTGCATCCGGTCGTGACGGACGAGGACGACCCGGTGTCGCGCCTGGTGTGGTCGGGGTCGCCCCGGGCAGTCCGCTCGGTCTGGGTGGGCGGGGAGCAGGTGGTCAGCGAGGGCCGGGTGCTTACCGTGGACGTTGACAAGGTGACGGCGGAGGTGACCGAGCGCGCCCGGTGGCTGGCCAAGTGAGAAGTGTCGTGTGACCGGCGCCGAAGTGGCCGAGTTGCTGGGTCTGGCGCCGTTGCCGTCCGAGGGGGGAATGTGGGCCCAGACCTGGCGGGACCAGAACGGCACCGCCATCTACTACCTGATGCAGCCGGACGACTTCTCGGCCTTGCATCGACTGGACGGGCCGGAGCTCTGGCACCACTACGCAGGCCATCCGGTGGAGATGCTGTTACTCGAACCGGACGGCGGGGCCAGACGGCTGCTGCTCGGCGACGACCTGGCGGCGGGGGAGCGCCCCTTCGTGGCGGTTCCCGGAGGAGTGTGGATGGGCGCCGGAACGACCGGAGACTGGTCGCTGGTGGGAACTACCATGGCGCCGCCCTACCACGAGGAGGGATTCGAGTTGGGTACCTACTCCGAGTTGGTCGGCCTCTACCCGGACGCAGCCGACCTCATCGCCCGTTATGCCAGGGAGTAGCTCCGGCGCGCCGGCGTCGGGCCCCCTGGGGGCGCCGGACGAGCTGATCTCCCTGGACGGCCGGGTGGTGGCCGTGACCGGCGCCGGGGGCAACATCGGGGCCGGTATCGCCGCGAGGATGGCCGCGGCCGGCGCCACGGTGGTCTCCCACACGCGGTCCTCGCCGGCCGAGCCCATCACCGGCCGCTCCGGACGGCCCGGGCTGGTGGTGACCGCCGACCTGACCGACTCCGGCGCGCCGCGCCTCCTCGTCGACACGGCTCTGGAGCGTTACGGCCGGCTGGACGGCCTGGTCAACAACGCCGCTATCCAGACGGTGGCCGGCTTCGCCGAACTGACCGATAGCGAATGGTCGGAGATGATCGCCACCAACCTCACTGCCACCCACCGGCTGACCCAGGCCGCGGCGGCCGCGATGGCCGCCCAGGAATCGGGAGGGTCGATCGTCCATATCGCCTCCATAGAGGGGAGCTACCCGGCGCCCGGGCACGGGCACTACTCGGTTTCCAAGGCCGGGATGATCATGCAAGCACGGGCCGCGGCCCAGACCTACGGCGGCGCCGGGGTCCGGGTCAACGTGGTCTCTCCCGGCCTGATCTCCCGTCCCGGCATCGAAGATGCCTGGCCGGATGGGGTAGGGCGCTGGGAGAAGGCCTGCCCGCTGGGGCGCCTCGGCACCCGCGAGGACATCGGGGACGCCTGCGTGTTCCTCTGCTCCGACCTGGCCCGGTGGATCACCGGTGCGGAGCTGGTGGTGGACGGCGGCGTGATGGCCAATCCCACCTGGTGAGGTCGTTCCCGTGAACGCGACCAGCCTCGAGGGCCGGGCCTACCTGGTGACCGGGGCGGCCGGCGGGATCGGGGAGGGGATCGCCCGAGCCATCGTCGAGGCCGGCGGGATGGTGGCGCTGGTGGACGTTGACCTGGACGGCGCCCGAGCGACGGCCCGCAGGGTCGGGTCGACCGGGACATCGTCCGCCGCCTTCCGGGCCGACGTGTCCGATGCGGACGAGGTCGAGTCGGCGGTGGAGAGCACGGTGCAGCACTTCGGCCGCATCGACGGCGCGGTCAACAACGCCGGGGTGGTGACGCTCGACGAGGCCTGGGAGGCCACCGGTCCCGACTGGAACCACCAGCTCGAGATCAACGTCACCGGGTCGTTCCTGGTCGCCCAGGCTGTCGGGAAGCGGCTCAAGGCCTCGGGCGGGGGCAGCATCGTCAACGTGGCGTCCAACTGCGGCAAGGTGGGTTACCGCAACATGGCCGCCTACAACGCCTCCAAGTCGGCGGTCCTCGGCCTCACCCGGTCCCTGTCCATGGAGTGGGCCGAGCACGGCATCAACGTCAACGCGGTCTGCCCGGGCGGGGTCGACACCCCCATGCTGGCCGGGGTGGCCGAGTGGCTCTCGCCCCGGCTCGACATCCCGTCCGACGAGCTGCTGGGATCGATGGGGCCGGCGCAGTTGGGCAGGCGCATCACCCCGATGGAGGTGGGCCGGGTGATCGCCTTCCTGCTGTCGGACGCGGCGCACATAATCCGGGGCCAGGCCATCAACGTGGACGGCGGCGACACCTGGTACTGAACCCTGACTCACTCCTGTTCCCGAGGCGGGAAGGGCGGTACAGTTGAAATCCATGGCGGGCGCTCTCACAGCCGTAGCCCGGGTGCGGGCCGTTCCCGGATCGGAGGAGACCGTACGGGACGCGCTCATCGCGATGGTCGCGCCCACCCGCGAGGAAGAGGGTTGCCTCGTTTACCGGCTCCACGAGGTCGGCAGCGAACCCGGGCTCTTCTGCTTCGTCGCCCTCTGGCGTAGCGAAGCCGACCTCGACGCGCACCTCGACGAACCCCACATCGCCGATGGCCTGGCCGCCATTGCGGACCATACCGAGTCGGTGGTGGTCACCCGGATGACCCGCATCGCCTGATCCTGACCGGCCACCGGTTCTGGTCTCTAGTCTTGCCCCGGCACGGCTTGGGAGATTCTGATGGATGACAGGTGGGACGACGCTGAGGCGGCGGCATTCGAGGGGCCGCTGGGCGAGTGTGTCTACGGATCCCGCCTGCTGGGGAGCGACCCCTTCCTCGTGCTGCACGGCGGCGGCAACACATCCGTCAAGGCGCCCTTTCATGACATAACCGGACGCACCATCGACGCTCTCTACGTGAAGGGCTCGGGGTGGGACCTGGCCACCATCGAAGCGCCGGGCTTCACACCCCTGCCCGTCGACCGGCTCCAGGACCTGCTGTCGCTCGACTGGCTCTCCGACCCGGACATGATGCGGGAGCTGTCCGCCGCCCGGCTCGACCCGGCCGCCCCGCAACCTTCGGTCGAGACCCTGCTGCACGCCTTCCTGCCCTACCGGGCCGTCCAGCACAGCCATGCGGACGTGATCGTCACCCTCACCAACCTGGCCGACGGGGAGGGGCGGATCCGGGAGGTATTCGGAGGCGACGTGCTGGTGGTGCCCTACGTCATGCCCGGCTTCGACCTGGCCCGGCTGGTGGTGGAGATCTGGCGCGATCAGCCGCACGAGGGCGCCACCGGAATGGTTCTCCTCAACCATGGCCTGTTCACCTTCGGGGATACCACGAAGGAGGCATACGGCCGCCATATCGAGCTGATCACCAGGGCCGAGGAGTGGCTCGACGCCCGCGCCCCGCTGGCGCCTTCCCAAGACGAGGCGGGTCTCCCTCCGGCAGCGCCGGTAGCGCTGGCCCGGCTCCGCAACCAGATCTCGGCTGCGGCAGGCAAGCCGATGATCATGACCCGCCATACGAACGCCGCGGCGTCCCGCTTCGTGGGCCGGTCCGACCTGGAGAGCCTGGCGAACCGGGGCCCGCTCACTCCCGACCACGTCATCCGGACCAAGCGGTTTCCCATGGTGGGCACCGATGTGGACGCCTACGTGGACAGGTACTGCCGCTACTTCGAGGAGAACCGGCACCGCGCCCGGACCGAGTTGACCATGCTCGATCCGGCGCCGCGGGTGGTGGTGGACAGGGAGTTGGGTCTTCTGACCGTGGGCGAGACCGCCAAGGCCTCCGGGATCGCTGCCGACATCTACCAGCACACCATGCCCGTTCTAGAACGCGCCGAGGACCATCTGGGCGGGTACGTGGCGCTGGAGGCGGGCCATCTGTTCGACTGCGAGTACTGGGATCTGGAGCAGGCCAAACTGCGCCGGGCGGGCAGGCCTCCGGAGTTCGCCGGCATGGTGGCGGTGGTGACCGGAGCCGCTTCGGGCATCGGCCGGGCCTGCGCTGCGGCCCTGCTGTCGAGGGGCTGTGCGGTGGTCGGTCTGGACCGTGACGGAGCGGTGGTGCGCGCCTTCAATGGCCCGGCCTGGCTGGGCGTGGCGGTGGACGTCACCGACGGCGCCGCCCAGCAGGCGGCGATCGATGCGGGGGTGCAGCGGTTCGGAGGCATCGACATCGTGGTGCCGGCGGCCGGGGTGTTCGGCAAGGCCCAGCCGGTCGGCGAGCTCGACGAGGACCGGTGGCGGGCGACCCTGTCCGTCAACGCGGACGCCGTGGCCACCCTCCTCGCCGCGGTCCATCCCTTCCTGGCCTGTTCCCCGGTGGGAGGCCGGGTGGTTGTGATCGCATCCAAGAACGTCGCCGCTCCCGGCCGCGGCGCGGCTGCCTACTCCGCGTCGAAGGCGGCCGTCACCCAGCTGGCCCGGGTGGCGGCTCTCGAGTGGGCGGATGACGGGATCCGGGTCAACCTGGTCCACCCGGACGGGGTGTTCGACACCGGACTCTGGGACGAGGGTCTGATCGCCGAGCGGGCCGCTGCCTACGGGCTCAGCGAGGCCGAGTACCGGACCCGGAACCTGCTGTCCGCCGAGGTGACGTCTGCCGCGGTCGCCAGGGTGGTGACCGAGCTGTGCGGGGATGTGTTCGCGGTGACCACGGGAGCGCAGGTCCCCGTGGACGGCGGCAACGAACGGGTGGTCTGAATAGGCTGCCGGTCGAGGAGGTGTTTGGATGGCTGAGCTGACCCCGATCCTTCGGGTGGATCCGGATGAGGTGCCCGAGCGGGTGCTGGTGATGGGCGATCCCGCCCGGGCGGAGCTGGCCTCCCGGCGCCTCGAGGGCCGTCGCCTGCTGGGCAGCTTCCGGGAGTACGTGACCTACGGAGGGACCCATCGAGGCGTCGACGTGGCCGTGGCTTCGCACGGCGTGGGATCGCCGGGAGCGGTCATCGTGTTCGAGGAGTTGAGCCGCGCCGGCGTCCGCCGGATCATCCGGACCGGAACCTGCGGGGGTCTCGCCGTCGAGGTCGAGGACGGCGATCTCGTGATCGTCACCGGCGCCATCCGCGCCGACGGTGTCACCGACGCCATGGTCCCCGCGCCCTTCCCGGCGCTCGCTTCGGTAGACGTGGTCACCGCGATCCGCCGGGCGGTGGCATCCACCGAGCACCACTCCCACGAGGGCGTGGTGCTCACCCACTCGCTGTTCTATCCGGGCGAGGTTCTCGGAGGCGACCTGGAGTTCTGGCACCGGGCGGGCGCCATCGCGGTCGAGATGGAGTGTGCCGCCCTGTTCGTCAATGGCTCGCTCAACTCGGTGACCACCGGGGCGGTGCTGGTGGCGGACGGCAATCCCCTACACAGGGAGGAGGGTGGTTACGATCCGCACCGCCAGGTGGTCTATGACGCGGTGGAGGCGATGATCGACATCGGACTGGATGCCCTCATCGACGGCTGACCGGCCGTCCGGCAGCGGATACGAGGTGGTAATGGGCGATCTGTACCAGCGTCTCACGGAGGCGGCGGAGGTCCTCAACCGGCTCACCGGGCGGGACGCCCACGATGTGGTGGCCGTGCTGGGCTCGGGTCTCGGCGGCTATCCCGACACCCTCGACGGGGCGGTGGCGGTCCCGTACTCGGAGATACCTGGCTTCCCGCAACCATCTGCACCCGGGCACGCCGGCACGGCCTACTCCCTCGAGATGGGCGGCAACCGGGTGTTGCTCTACTCGGGCCGGGTCCATCACTTCGAGGGCTACAGCCCGACCGAGATCGTCTTTCCGGTGCGAGCGGCCATCATGGCCGGCGCCCGCAAGGTGGTCCTAACCAACGCCTCCGGTGGATGCACGCCCGGCATCGATCCCGGCGATCTCGTACTCCTGACCGACCACATCAACCCGACCGGTCTCGGCCCCTTGCGCGGCGACAACGATGAACGCCTCGGAACCCGGTTCCCCGACATGACCGACGTGTACTCGCCGTCGCTGCGCCGGAAAGCCGTCGCCGCCGCCTCCTCGGTGGGGATCTCAATGCATGAAGGTGTCTACATGTGGTGGCGCGGGCCGATGTTCGAGACCCCGGCCGAGATCAGGATGGCCATCACTTTGGGCGCCGACCTGATCGGGATGTCCACCGTGCCGGAAGCCATCGCCGCTCGCCACATGGGCGCGGAAGTGCTGGGAATTTCGCTGTGTACCAACCGGGCCGCCGGGTTGGCCGGCCGCAAGATCACCGGCGAGGAGGTCATCGAGACGGCCGGCCGGGCAGCCGGAGATCTCCGGGCGCTCTTCGACGCCCTGTTGCCTAGTTTGTAGTTTCCAATTGCTAGTCTCTAGACACTATAATACTATGTTAACTAGCAACTACCGCTGAGGGCTCGTTATGAAGCGGAGCGGGCTCGAGGAGCGGATCCGCCGCCTGATCCACCGTGAGGGGCCGATCCCGTTCGACCGCTTCATGGAGATGGCGCTCTACGACCCCGACGGCGGGTACTTCGCTTCGGGGCCGCTGCGGTCCCGGGCCGAGGGGGACTTCCTGACCAGCCCCGAGACGAGCGGCGAGTTCGGGGCCACGCTCGCCCGCTTCGTGGGCCAGGAGTTCCGGCGGCTGGGCCGCCCGGCCGGGTTCACCCTGCTGGAGGTGGGCGCGGGGTCGGGCACCCTGCTGTCTCCGCTGCTGGGTGCGCTGGACTGGACGCCTCGAACCGTGGCGCTGGAGGCCTCTCCCGCGGCCCGGCAGGCACTCCGCCAGGCGCTCCCGGTTGTCGAGGTGGTGCCGGACCGCCGGGAACCGGATCGCTTCCGGGGAGTGGTCATCGCCAACGAGGTCGTGGACAACCTTCCCGTGGCAATTGCGGTACGGGCGGAGGACGGGGGCTGGTCGGAGCGCCGGGTCTGGTCAGAAGGCGCCGATCTGGTGCTGGTGGAGGCGCCCGCCCGTCCCGATGTGCTGGCCTGGCTGGAGGCGCATGCCGCAGATGTGCCCGCCGGTGGGGTGGTGGAGTGCCAGCCGGCGGCCAGCGACTGGATGGGTCGGATGATCGATCTGCTCGAGGCCGGCGCGGTCGTGGTCATCGACTACGGGGACACTTCGGAAGGACTCCTGCCCCGCCGGCGTAGGGGTGGGACGCTGCGTACCTACCGCGCCCATCACCTCTCCCGGCATCCGCTCGACGAACCGGGCTCGATGGACATAACCGCCGACGTCGACTTCTCGGCTCTGGCCAGAGTCGCCACCGACCGGGGAATGCATACGAGGTTGTGCCGCCAGGACGAGTTCCTGTCCGAGCTGGGGTTGGGCGCCAGGAGGGAGGAACTACGCCGGCGGGAACTGGCGGAGGCGCGGGGCGGCGATCCGATCGAGCGGCTCCGTCTCCGGTCGAGGGTGAACGAGATCGACACCCTGCTGCACCCCCGGGGTTTCGGCGACTTCCGGGTCCTGGTGGCCACCCGATAGCGGTCCTGGGAGGGTGCTGAAAGAGACGGGGAAGGGTTGGCTTACGACACTTTGACCTGGGGTTTTATTGCCTGCCACCTGGCCAACTGGACATTTTTCAGTACCCTCCTGGCACCATTATGATCCGATCACCATGAACAACCTGAAGACGGTCGCGCTGTTGAGCCTGATGAGCGCGCTCGTCTGGATGCTCGGATGGGCGCTGTTCGGCGGCTCCCAGGGCATATACATCGGTTTGGGGTTCGCAGCCCTGCTCAACCTCGGCGCCTACTTCTTCTCCGCCAAGATGGCCCTCGCCATGAGCCGGGCCCGACCCGTAACCGAGAAGGAGCTGCCCAAGGTCTACGGCATGGTGCGCCGCCTGGCCGCCTCGTCGAACATGCCCGTGCCCTCTATCCACCTGATCGATTCCGCCCAGCCCAACGCCTTCGCCACCGGTCGCAATCCCAAGAACGCCGCCGTTGCCGTCACCACGGGCATCCTCGAGATCATGCGGGATGACGAACTCGAAGGGGTAATCGCGCACGAGCTCTCCCATGTCCGCAACCGTGACATCCTGATCTCTTCGATCGCCGCGATGCTCGCCGCCGCCCTGTCCATCTTCGCCCGGATGGCCTTCTGGTTCGGGGGCGGAGGCCGTCGCAACAACAACGCGATCGGCCTGGTGGTGGCCCTGGCCGCAATGATCCTGGCGCCGCTGGCCGGCATGGTGATCCGGATGGCGATCTCGCGGGCTCGCGAGTACCAGGCCGATCGCTCGGGCGCCGAGATGACGGGCCAGCCGCTCAGCCTGGCGCGGGCCTTGCAGAAGATCGGAAGCGCATCGGGACGGATACCGATGGACGTGAATCCGGCAGTCAGCCAGCTTTTCATCGCCGACCCGCTCAAGGCGTTCGGCCGGAGACGTCCGGCCGGAGCCGGCCGGATGTTCTCGACCCATCCGCCCATCGAGGAGAGGGTTCGCCGGCTCGAGAACATGTACTACCGGATCTGATTGGCGGGCGCCGCGTGCTTGTTTCCGCGGCGGATCGGAGCGACTAGCATTCTTGCGCCAGAAACCGGTGGCGTCTGCCACCCGTGCCGGGATGCCCGAGCGGCCAAAGGGAGCAGACTGTAAATCTGCCGGCGATGCCTTCGGAGGTTCGAATCCTTCTCCCGGCACCGGCGCGGACGGTTGGTCGTCCGCCCTAACAGGCCCCCTTAGCTCAGTAGGCCAGAGCGCCTCCATGGTAAGGAGGAGGTCTCCGGTTCGAATCCGGAAGGGGGCTCGGCAGGCAGGTGAACAGCCTGCCCTGCCTAAGGGCCAGGCGGCGTAGCTCAGTCGGTAAGAGCGCTCGACTCATAATCGAGAGGTCGGCAGTTCAAGTCTGCCCGCCGCTACGAGCGGTCGGTTGTCCTGCGCGGGATGGCCGGCCCGCCGAACGTATGTACCAGCAAGCTGCTACACGAGGAGAGGATCGTTATGGGTAAGGAGCGTTTTGTGCGGGATAAGCCGCATGTGAATGTTGGGACTATG
>JAPPGV010000034.1 GCA_028821235.1 bacterium | reverse complement strand
CAAGACCCGCACCCCCAAACCGGCCCTGGCCGGCGCACCCGACAGCGAGGGCGACGGCCCGGCGCACCCTGCCCCTGCCGCTGCGGCGGAGGAACTGGCCGAGTCGGGCTAGCGCTTCCCGTGTTGCCGGGCCCTCGTGCCCTTCTTGCCGACGTGCTTCGGCAACGTTGCCAGGAATACGGCGTCCCTCCCGCGGTGTCAGGTGTCAGGCGTGGCCACCGGCTACGGGCGCACTGAGAATGCTCGCCGGCGCCCGGGCCCGTAACGGTATATGCGGAAGTCGGCGTCCAAGGCAAGGGCGTCGGTGATTCCCAGGCGCTCCATGAGCGCCCAACTCGTGCGGTCGGTCAGGGAAAACGCCTGGTCGGGGAAAGCTGCCAGCGCGCCGGCGGCCGCCTCGAGATCCTCGTCGGTCGCGCACTCGACTCGGGCGATGCCGGCCGCGATAGAGGAAACGAGGCGATTGGCGGTGCGATGGTCAGCTCGCGCGTTCACCAAGTTCCACAGTTCGGCGAGTACCAGGTCGCTGGTCACCAGCGTCCCGGCGTTGTCAGCGAGCAGGGACCGGGCAACCTCGCTGTGGGCGTCGCCGTCGGCCGCGGCGGCGTACCAGACGCTGGTGTCCACGAACACCGGAGGCACTGTTCAGATACCTTTGGCCCTGAACTGGCGGTCGATTGCCTCGCTGATCATCGCCTGCTTACCGTCGGCGATGTTCGATCCGCCGCTGTCGAACAGACGGAAGATGACCGACGGGTCGCTCGCGGGAGCGTCCTTGCCCAGGTCACGAGCCACGAGACGACGGATGTACTCGGACAGAGAGATTCCCTGGCGAGCCGCCTCGCGCTTGGCTTCGGCATGGTGGTGGTCCGGGAGCACGATCATCGTTCTCATACCTGGCATTCAAGCATAGTCAGCATGGCATTGGTTATGCCGATGGGGGGGTCCGGCTAGCGGCCCTTTCCCCAGAGACGGCGATCGTGCCGCCCTGGGAAACCGGCAGGGACAGGAGGAGTGGAACAGAGGGGTTGAACCTGTCACATCCCCGCGATACGTTGCCCATTGCCAAGCACCTGCACCGGCCGACGCTGCGAGAACCGATCGGTCCGGCCGGTCCGGAGGGAACATATTCGAGGTTTGCGGAGCGCCTGCCGCCGGTCACGACGGCGGCGAGCCCGGCATGGCCGGCCGCGCTCCGAACCCAACGGTGGTGGTGGCGGGGGCCGGGCCCTGCGGGGACGCCGGTTCGTGGCGATTTTCGCGTTCTTCGGGACTCGGGACGGCGGCGGGGGCGGGATGAAGGCGCGAACCTGCTCGCCCTCCGAGAGTCGCGACCTCGTAGCGACCCGTCTCCCGCACGGTCCGTCTATTCAGTTCTCCTCAACCGGCTCCGAAGCTATTAAGAGATCGGCCCACAACTATTAATAGCGGGGCCAGTCCCGGCGATCGCTTTCCCGCAGCGGGAGGGCTGAGACCCGACCTGATCACTCTCGCCGGACGGGCTGTGCCCCACCCTCGGCTGTGGCGGGGCGGGCGCGGCGGGCGCCGGAGGCGATGCGGTAGCCCGCCCAGATGAAGGTGACCGCCACCAGCAGCGAGGCGGCGAACCCCCAGTCCGCACCCTGGGCCAGGATGGTCCCCCCGGTGGCGGCCGCCAGCGTCCCCGCGACGATGGCCAGGTTGCCCCACACCAGCCGCGGGTTCTTGCGGAGGAAGCGGACCAGCGACACCAAGGCCAGCAGGATAATGATGGTTCCGCCCAGACGCCCGCCGATGATCGACCACAGGCGGGGTCCGAACACGTCCGCCCACAGGTCCCGGGCGCTCGGCACCCCGCCTGGGGGCAGCTCGCCGGCATCGAACGGCTGTGCCAGGGTGGTGGGTAGCGCGATGGCGAAGAACGGGAACATGAGCAGCAGCATCACGTGGCCGGCCCTCCGCCCCACCACCAGGAACATCGAGCCCAGCGCCAGGACCGGGATGTTCACGATCGCCCCGAACAGGAAGAACGTCCGGTAGCTGGCCGAGGTCCACCCGGTGGCGGTCCCCACGAACAGGGCCCAGGTGGCCAGGGCGAAGAACCCGATACCGGCCGCGTACGCGGCGGTGTGGGGGCTCGGCGAGGCCCGATAGCGTCGCACCAGATCGACGCAGAACAGGGTGGCGACCACGCCGGCCGCCAGGGAGGCCACAGCACTCATAGCCGCCCAATCGTAGGCCCGGGCGGCGGCGGGGAATCCCACCGTGCGGCACCCCTGCGCGGTCGGGGTGGTACGACTCCGGTACCCTAGGAGCATGGTTCGAAACATCCTCGTGGCCGTGGCCTGGCCCTACGCATCCGGATCCCGGCACCTGGGACACCTGGCCGGCGCCTACCTGCCCGCCGACATCTTCGCCCGCTACCACCGGCTGGCCGGCAACCGCACCCTGATGGTGTCGGGGAGCGACGTCCACGGCACCCCCATCACGGTCCGCGCCGACCAGGAAGGCGTCACCCCGCAGGAGATCGTGGACCGCTACCACGCCGAGTTCGTGGCCGGCTGGAAGGCATTGGCCATCCAGTGGGAGCTCTACACGTCCACCGGGACCCGGAACCACCACGACGTCACCCAGGACATCTTCAGCCGCCTGCACGAGAACGGCCACATCGACCGCCGGACCTCCGAGCAGTTCTACGACCCGGACGCGGGCCGGTTCCTCCCCGACCGCTACGTGGAGGGCACCTGCCCGCACTGCGACTACGGCGAGGCCCGCGGGGACCAGTGCGACGGCTGCGGCCGCACCCTCGACCCGGTCGACCTGATCGATGCCCGTTCCAAGCTGTCCGGGGCGTCCCCGGTCCGGCGGGAGACCGACCACTTCTACCTGCGCCTGCCCGACTTCTCCGACCGCCTCGAGGAGTGGCTCCGCTCCCGCAAGGGCTGGCGGCGCCACGTGCTGAACTTCTCTCTGGGCTGGATCGAGGAGGGGCTCCAGGACCGGGCGATCACCCGGGACATCGACTGGGGGGTAGACATCCCGGTGGAGGGCCTCGGCGAGGGCAAGAAGATATACGTCTGGTTCGACGCGGTGATCGGCTACCTGTCGGCCGCCAAGGAATGGGCGAAGATCCAGCGCACCCCCGACGCCTGGAAGGACTGGTGGGAGAACCCCGAGGCGGAGCACTACTACTTCATCGGCAAGGACAACATCCCCTTCCACACCATCATCTGGCCGGCCATGCTGATGGGGTACGGGGGCCTGGAGCTGCCCACCAATGTCCCCGCCAACCAGTACGTGACCTTCCGGGGCGGGAAGGCCTCGGCGAGCCGGGGCATCGGCCTGACCATCGGCGCGGCTCTCGAGATCTACGAGCCCGACGCGCTGCGCTACGGGCTGGCCGCCAACCTGCCCGAGAACAACGACACCGAGATGACCGAGGAGGAACTGGACCGGCGCATCAACGACGAGCTGGTGGCCACCTGGGGCAACCTGGTCCACCGGGTGCTCTCCATGACCCGGTCGGGGTTCTCGGCCCGGGTCCCGCAACCGGGCGAGCAGACCGCCATGGGCCGGGAGGTCCTGGACTCGGCCGGGCGGACCCTCGACCAGGTGGCGGCCCACATAGAGCGGGTCGAGCTGCGGGCCGGGCTCAGGACGGCGATGGAGGGCGCGGCGAAGATCAACGCCTACCTGAACGCCACCGAGCCCTGGAAGCTGGTGAAGACCGACCGGGAGGCGGCGGCCACCGTCCTGAAGAACTCCATCGACGCCATCAACCACCTGAAGCTGGCGTTCGCCCCCTACCTGCCCGTGACCACGGAACGGCTCCACTCGATGCTGGGCCTGCCCGGCACCGTCGCCGAACTGGGATGGGCCGGTGCTCCGGTTCCCGCCGGGACCAGCCTGGGCGCGGTGTCACCTCTCTACCGGAAGGTGGAGGCGGAGAGCCGCGGCTGAGCGGGCCCGAGCCGGCGTGGCAGGCACGAAGAGATGAGCGTCCAGAAGAACCTCCGGAGGGTGTTGGTGGCCATCGGCGGCGGGCTCCTCATCCTTCTGGCACTGGCCGGGTTGGTACTCCCCATCCTTCCGGGGACCGTGCTCCTGGTGGCGGGCTTGCTCGTGTGGTCCTCCGAGTTCAGGTGGGCCCGGGAGCTCCTGGCGCGGGTGCGCGCCTGGATGGCGGACCGGTCCGCCAAGATGAAGGACAAGAGGTCGTCCCGCTCCCGGCGCCGCCGGGAAGACCCGGGTCCCACGTCGGGCTGAACGGCTTCGAGAGCGCGCCGTCTGCGTCTAACACCCGGCAACCCGACCGGTTGTAGGGCCGATCGGAGGGAACTATCCCGATGTTCCGCCCGGCGATCCGGGTATCGCGAGGGCCATCCCCCATTGACATCTGGCGCGACCCTTAGAACAGTAGAGTTCATGCTCGCACCGCCCGCCCGGCGGCCAAGGGCGAGCCAGGTGAGATGCTCCCGAAAGGACTTCCGGATGAGACACGGTGCGCTCGCGTGAGAGCGGGCTCGTGACCGAACGCGGGACCACGCCGGAGGCCGGCGCGCCGATCATCGAGGCCGGCGGCCTCTACAAGCGCTTCGGGAACATCAGGGCGCTCGAGGACGTCGACCTGGACGTCCAGCCCGGAGTGACCGGCCTCATCGGGGCCAACGGCGCCGGCAAGACCACCCTCATCAGGCTCGTGCTCGGCCTCATCCGGCCGACCTACGGGAAGATCTCGGTCTTCGGAACGCCGGTGGCCGAGGACCCGGCCGGGCTCCGGGAGCGGATCGGCTACATGCCCGAGAACAAGTGCCTTCCCCTGGACCAGACCGCGGCCGACTTCGTGGCGTACGCCGCGGAACTCGGCGGGATCCCTCCGGTCGAGGCGCGGAGGAGAGCTTCGGAGACCCTCTTCCTGGTGGGGTTGCACGAGGAACGCTTCCGCTATCTGGGGGACTTCTCCACCGGGATGCAACAGCGTGTCAAGCTGGCGCAGAGCATCGTACACGACCCCGAACTGGTGCTCCTGGACGAACCCGCCTCGGGTCTCGACCCCGCCGGGCGCGACCAGATGCTGGAGTTGATAGCCCGGTTCCGCGAGTTCGGCATGAACGTGCTGTTCTCGTCCCACATCCTCGACGACATCGAGCGGACCTGCGACTGGGTGGTGATGCTCGACGCCGGGCGGCTGATCCACTCGGCGCCCCTCGACCCTCCGGGGGAGGGGGACCGCCTGTCCGTGGAGGTCTACGGCGACCCCCGGCCCCTGGTCGAGGCGCTGACCCGCCGGGGCGTGTCCGCCACCCTGGACGGGGCGGTGGTGACGGTCGTGACACGATCCGAGGACGCCTTCACCGTGATGCGCGACGCCCTCGAGTCGTCGGGCTCGTCTGTCCGCAGGCTGGGAACCAGCCTCAGGCGCCTCGAGGACGTGCTCGTGGCCGCCGCCAGGGAAGCAAATGTCTAACTCGCGGGAGACCGGCCGCGACCAGGCGATCATCGTCGACCGCGGCTACCGGCACTACGACGGGACCCGCACCGGGAGAAGGGGTGCGGTGCGGGCCATCGTGAGAGAGGGGTTCCGCAGGGTGATGGGCTTCCGCCGCAAGGCGAAACGGAAGCTGCTGCCCTGGACGCTCATCACTGTGGCGCTGGCGTCGGTGCTGATACTGGTCGCCATCACCTGGGCCACCTCCCAGACCCCGGCCGAGGAGCTGACGGACCTGGTCCCCCGCTACCGGGGCTACTTCGACTTCATCTCGGTGGTGGCTCTGCTGTTCGCGGCCTACGCCGGGGCGCAGCTCCTGATCCCCGACCGGACCGACGGGGTCCTCAACGTGTACTTCTCGCGCCCGCTGGCCGTCCGGGACTACCTGATCGGCAAGGTCTTGGCGTACGCCACCGTGATCCTCAGCTTCTGGCTGGCGCCCCAACTGCTGCTCCACCTGGGGCTGGCCGCGCTCTCCCGGGAGGGCTTCCTGTCGTACCTGGGCCGGACCACCGACATCCTCTGGCAGGTCCCGCTGGCAGCCCTCGCCTACTTCGTCCTGCACGCATCGCTCAGCTTCCTCACCGCGTCCTTCATCAACCGGGTCGGCGCCGCCGCGGCCGCCTTCCTGATCGGCTCGCTGGGCCTCAACCTGGTGGCGCTCTTCTTCCAGGAGGCCACGGACGACACGCCCGGATCCCGCTGGGCGGCCCTGCTCGCCACCGAGCAGCATCCCCGGTACGTGCGTGACTGGATCTTCGGGGTCCACGAATCGGCCGAATGGATACCGGCGCAGGCCGGATTCGGACCGGGCATCTCGCTGGCCGTCATAGTCGGGCTGGCCGTTCTGAGCGCGGCGCTGGTCGGCTGGCGCTACCGGAGGCTGACGTGACGGCGCCCGACCGCTCGACCGACGCCCTCCATGTCGACGAGCCCACGGTGGTGGCCAACCGGCTGTCGAAGTGGTTCGGGGCGAAAGTGGCGGTCTCCGAGGTGGACTGCTCGTTCGGGCCGGGGGTGACCGGCCTGCTCGGTCCGAACGGGGCCGGCAAGACCACCCTGCTCCGGGCCCTGGCCGGCTTGCTGACGCCGTCGGCGGGCAGCGCGACCATCCTCGGTAGAGATCCGGGCCGCAAGCCCGCGGCGTACCGGCATCTCGGGTTCGTCCCGGAGGACGAAGCCGTGTACGGGCACATGACGGCCCGGCGCTTCATCCGGTGGAGCGCGGCCATGTCGAAGGTGAATGACGCCGGAGCGGCCACGGTCCGGGCGCTCGAGACCGTCCACCTCACCAAGGACGCCGACCGGGCACTGTCGACCTTCTCCAAGGGCATGCGCCAGAGGGCCAAGGTGGCTGCGGCCCTGGTCCACGATCCGGAGGTCCTGCTCCTGGACGAGCCGCTCAACGGCACCGACCCGCTCCAGCGCGCCCGCCTGATCGAGTTGTTCCTGGACCTCGGGCAGCAGGGGCGGACGATCATCGTCTCTTCGCACGTCCTCGCGGAGGTGGAACGCATGGCCGGAAGGGTGGTGGCCATGGTCGACGGACGGGTGGCCGCGGCGGGAACCCTGGCCGCGCTGCGGGACGCCATGTCCGACAAGCCCCGCGTCATACGGATCGACACCGACCGGCCGCGCCCGCTGGCGCGGAGGCTGCTGGGAGGAGAGTGGGTGGAGTCGGTTCGGGTCGGCCGGGACGGGATCGAGATCAGGACCGGCGACGCCCGGGCCCTCGGCCTCGACATCGCCGCCGGCGCCCGGGATACCGGAGCCCGGATCACCGCGGTCTCCCCCGAGGACGAGTCCCTGGACAGCGTCTTCCGCTACCTGGTGAACCCCCGATGAGAGCCCTGTTCCTGGTAGTCGGTTCGGTAACCGGCCGGTTGATGAGGCGCCGCCGGTCGATCGCGATGCTCTTCCTGACCGGGGCGCTGGCGCCGCTGCTGTTCTTCCTGTCCCTGGGGCGCTCCGGATCGTTCGCTGCCGAGATGTACAACGACCTCACGTTCAGCCTGGGGATGGCCACCCTCTACCCGGTCGCCGCCCTCGTCGTGTCGACCGCCGCCCTCGGCGAGGAGCGCAAGGCGCACACCCTTCCCTTCCTCCTCCTGAAGCCTGTGCCTCGGGCTGTGATCGCCCTCGGCGCCCTGATCGCCGCGGCCGTCTCCTCCTTCGTGATCCTGGAGGCCGGGGTGCTGGTCACGTGGCTGGTGGCCGGCGTGATGAGCGGCGACTGGACCATCGGGATGTCCACCACGGTGGGAGTGGCCGTCCAGAGCGTGGCCTCGGCCGCCCTGTTCGTGCCCCTGGGGCTGGTGCTCAACCGGGCCACCCTGTTCGGCCTCGGCTACCTGTTCCTGTGGGAGGGGATCCTCTCCAGCATCATCGGGGGGATACAGGCATCCTCGATCTACCGCATCGTCGTCTCGGCCTCGGCCGACTTCGCCACGATGACCATCGACACCTACGACACCGTGGACGTGATACTCGGCCGCGTGGCGATCGGAGCGGGGGGTGCCGCCGCCAAGGTTGCGGTGATGGCGCTGGTCTCGGTGCTGCTCACGGGATCGATCCTGAAACGGCGGGACCTGGTCGGCGAGTGACAGCCGCTCCGAGCAGGTAGCTCGGGCTCCCATGCGCGTAACCTCGTGCGCATCCGCGCCGCGGCTACTCGACCTTTCTCCAACCGTGACCAGGTTTTTCGCGGTCTGCCCCGCAAGGGTCAGTTATGTCACACCCCCGACATATGTTGCCTATCGCCAAGCACCTACACCGGCCGATGAGGCGAGACCGATCGGAACGGCCGGACCGAGGGAACACGACAGCTCATGGAGCGAACCGCCGATCTCCCGGCATCCAGCCGGGCATGGCCGACCACGCTCCCACAGGACAGGTGGTGGCGGGGGAGGGCCCGATGGGGGCGCCGCCTCGGCGCGATTTTCGCGAGTTTTCCGGGGATTCTCGGTTCTTGAGGCACAAGACACCACCCACGACGCCCTAAACCTCAGGAACACCGCACCACCCACGACGCCCCCAGCCTCGAGAACGCTCCCGCCCACGAACTTGAGGCACAAGACACCACCCACGACGCCCTAAACCTCAGGAACACCGCACCACCCACGACGCCCCCAGCCTCGAGAACGCTCCCGCCCACGAACTTGAGGCACAAGACACCACCCACGACGCCCTAAACCTCAGGAACACCGCACCACCGGTGGCGTTCTAAGCCTTAGGTTGGTGGGAGGGGTGGGCGCCGGGGCGGTTCAGGAGGGTGGGTACAGCCCCACGTTGGCCGACTCCGGGGTCTGCCAGAAGACCTCGGCGATGCCCTCGATCTGGGCCACCAGGTCCTCGGCCACGGCCGGGTCGGTCGACTTCTTGGCGTCGCCGGCCGCCTTGATGGCGTTCCAGAACATGTCGTGCAGCTCGGGGAACTGCTCCAGGTGGTGGGGCTTGAAGAAGTCGGTCCACAGCACCGACAGGTGGTGCTTGACCAGCTCGGCCTGCGACTCCTTGACCGCTACGCAACGACTGCGGAACACCTCGTCATCGCTCCCGTGGTACTTCTTGGCGGCCTGGAGCACCGACTCGGCTTCGATCCTGGCCTGGGCCGGGTCATAGACGCCACAGAACAGGTCGCAGTGGGCGTGGGCCTGCCTGGATGGTGCGAAAATCCCCATGAACATCTCCTCGGGTCTGGTGGTCTACCGGATAAGGGAGACAATACACTCAACGGTGTCCCGTAAATGCAGCCTCTACCCATACTCGCGCCTTGAGTCCCCGGAGGCGGCATGTCCGCCGGGGCGCCACTGCCCTGGTCGGACTGGCCGCGACCGTGCTCGCCTCCCGCTACCGCCGCTTCCGGGTGGTGGACCATTCCATGATGCCCGCCATCGAGCCGGGGGACCACCTGATGACCGATCGGACGTGGGAGCGGCGGGGGATCGCACGGGGCGACGTCATGATCTTCCGGGCGGATGGTCGCTACGTGGTCAAGCGGGTGATCGGCCTGCCCGGCGAGACGGTCGGCATCGAGGGTGGGGTGCTGATGATCGGGGGCCGGCCCGCCTCTGATCCGTGGTGGCACGCCGCCACCCGTCCCGACGGCGAGTGGGTGGTGCCATCCGACTCCTGGTTCGTCCTGGGCGACAACCGGGCTGACTCCTCCGCCGACAGCCGGACTCTCGGACCGATCCGGCACCCGAGCGTCCACTCGAGAGCGGTGGCGCGGTACTGGCCCTGGCGCCGAGCCGGGCGTATCTAGTGGTAGTGGTCTGTCTGCGAAACAAACGGGTGCTATGGCGGCCATCGGCGCCCCGTCGCTGCCGACGCCATACCACACCGTCACTACACAGACCGACCACTAGGAGGTCTGACGCGCCCGCCCCGGGTCACTCGGATGCTTGGAATAGGCCTCCGAGTCTGAGAGACTGAGAAGACCTATGCCCCGTAAGAACCTCCTGGTCGTGGCTGTCTGGCTGGTGCTCTCCGTCGCCTGTGGCGGTGGCGAGGACGCCGTTCCCTCGACCGTCCCCTCCGACACGTCCACCCAGGTCAGCGGGGACGCCGGCACCTCCGCATCCGACCCGGGATCCGGTGGCGAGCCGGCCGGGGAGGCGGGGACGGGGACGGAGGCGGGGACCGCCGCCACCACGACCGGGGCGGATGGACAGGACGCCGGCACCACCACCGGCGCCACCACGGGCGCCACCACGGCCGTCACCACCGGCGGGGCCGGCGAACCGGACGGGACGGGCGCCACGACCAGCACGGGCACCCCGGAGCCCACCGATACCCCCGGAACCGAGGACACCTCCCCGTCGACCACCGTCTATTCCGGCCCGGTGTCGCCGGTCAGCGGCCTGCCCGTGGTGTCCTCCTCGCTCGTGGATCGCAAGCTGATCGCCGTCAAGGTCGACAACCACTGGAACTCCCGGCCCCAGTCCGGAATCCAGGAGGCCGACGCGGTGTTCGAGCTGGTCGTGGAGGCGGGGATCACCAGGTTCATCGCTCTGTTCCATAACAGCGACTCCGCGTGGGTGGGCCCGGTGCGGTCGCTCCGTCCCACGGACTCGACCCTGATCAAGCCGCTCAACGGGGCGCTGACCATCAGCGGAGGCCAGTCGTGGATAGTCGGCAAGTCACTCGTACCGTTGATCGGAGACATGGGACCGCCCCTGACCGACCGCTGGAATGAGCGCAAGGCGCCCCATAACCTCTATGCCGACACCGCCGAGGCCCGCCGGATCGCGGAGGACCGGGGCCTCGACCAGAGCCCTCCCCCGACCCTGTTCAACCGGGGCCCCTCCACCGCCTCGCCGATGGACGTGGCCACCTACATCTTCCTCGACTGGACGGACACCACCGATGTGGTGTGGCACTGGGACGGGAGCCAGTACCTGCGTTCGGTGGAGGGGGTGTCCCACCAGTGGATCGCCCAGGACGGCACCACCGGCCAGATCGCGGCCGACGTGCTGGTGGTGCTGATGGCCGAGCGCTACACGGCCTGCCCTTCGGGTGACGGCTCGTGCGTCCCGGCCTGGCACACGACCGGGGAGAACCGCGCCATCGTGTTCGCGGACGGCCTCGCTCAGGAAGGGCGGTGGAGTCGCGCCGACGTCGGCGACTGGTTCACCCTCACCGGGCCCGGGGGCGAGGCGGTGACCATGCCGGCCGGGCGGACATGGATCATGATCTACCCGGAGACCGCCGGGTTGGTCTGGTGACGGCCATGCCCGGGACCGGCGTCGCCATAGCCGAGGCAGTCAGGAGCGGCAACCGGACCGCCCGCCAGGTGGTGGAGCGATACCTGGACGTGGCGGAGCGGCTCAACCCGGAGCTCAACGCGTTCGTGGAGATCGACCGGGCGGGAGCCCTGGAACGGGCGGACTCGGTCGATGCCGGGGTGCGTGACGGTTCGCCGACGGGGCCGCTGTGCGGGGTGCCGATCGCCCTCAAGGACCTGATCGACCACGTCGGGCACGTGACCACGGCCGGGTCGGCCTTCTACCGGCACAGGGCGACGGCATCCGCCACCGTGGTGCGGCGCCTGGAGGCGGCCGGCGCCATCATCATCGGCCGGGCCGGGCTCCACGAGTTCGCGTTCGGGTTCTCATCGGAGAACCCCTGGTTCGGGCCGGTTCGCAACCCGTGGGATCACGACCTGGCGCCGGGGGGATCCTCGGGCGGATCGGCGGCGGCCGTGGCGGCCGGCATGTCGCCGGTGGCGATCGGCACCGACACGGGGGGCTCGGTCCGGGTTCCCGCCGCCCTCTGCGGCGTGGTCGGCTTGAAGGTCACCCACGGGGCCGTCCCTTTGACCGGCGTGCTCCCCGTGGCGGGTTCCCTCGATACGGTCGGACCGATAACCGGCACCGTGGGCGACGCCCGGCTGCTGTATGAGGCGATGAGAGGGCTCGACCCCGAGGACCCCCGATCGGCCCGGGCGCCCGACTCTCCGGATCGGGTCCCTCAGCTTCAGGACCTGCGTGTCGGAGTGCCGGCCGGATGGCTGTCCGCGGCGCCCACGTCCGCCGCCACGCGCCGCTCGTTCGATCGTTTCTGCGACCGGCTTCGCAGCGTGGGCGCGCATGTCGAGCGGGTGGAAGCTCCCGGCCTGGTGCCCGACCCGACGTACTTCGCGGTAGTCGGCGGGGAGGTAGCAGCCGTGCATCGGGAGTGGTTCAAAGACCCGGACAAGCCGTACGGTCCCGACCTCGAGGAGCGCCTGGGGACCGCGATGGAGGTGACCATCGACGACTACACCGAGGCGATGCGTCGTAGAGCCGCCCAGCGGCAGGCCGCGGGCGAGGCCTTCCGCCGCCACGACCTGCTGCTCACCCCTACGGTCGGCCACTCCCGCAAGACCATCGGGAACGACACGATCGATGTCGACGGCGAGCCTTACTTCTACCGGGACGTGCTGAACGGCTACAGCTCGCTGGTGAACCTGACCGGATGCCCGGCCATCGCCCTGCCGACGACCGATCCGGGCGTCCCTCCCCCCTCGGTGCAGCTCCTGGCGCCCTGGTGGGGAGAGAACGTGCTGCTGGGTGTGGGTGAGGCGCTGGAACGGGCCGGGCTGATCCGGACCGGCCTCGCCGTCCCGTCAAGCGGGTGAGGATGTCACCAGTGCGGGCCTACTCGCCGGCGCCGGCCTTCGCCTTCGCGGCAGGGTAGATGCCCATCGCACCCATGAGCAGGCCGACATCGCCCACGAGACCGGGCATGATCGCCTCCAGCCTCTCGAGACGCCTGTCCTGCCCGTCGGAGCGTTTTTCCATCCGTTCGAAGTAGCTCTTCACCACCCACCAGTTGATGCTCACGGCGATGCCGAAGAGGGTGACGATTCCGATCCAATCGAGAGGGGGCATGCTGGGCGTCCTTTCTGCCACCAGTGTAACGCCGATCAGGGAGCGAAGCCCCGACAGCGCCACGCTGTTTGAACAAGTAGCCTTATATCGCAAATATCAGACAGCAGTAACTCTATGTTTAAGCGGGTGTATTGACAATACCCTTGTTAGGGGATGCCGGAGTTGACTACTCCGCGGAGCTAGCTTTCGCCTTGGCGGCCGGGTAGATGCCCATCGCGTCCATGACCAGGCCGACGTCGCGCACGAGACGGAGCATCAGGGTCTCCAGCCTCTCCAAACGCCTCTCCTGCCGATCGAAGCGCTTTTCCTGTCCATCGAAGCGCTTTTCCATCCGGTCGGAATGGCTCTTGACCACCCACCAGTTGATGCTCACGGCGATGCCGAAGAGGGTGACGATTCCGATCCAATCGAGAGGGGGCATGCTGGGCGTCCTTTCTGCCACCAGTGTAATGCCGGACCGGAGCCGATGCCCCGGCAGCGCCACACTGTTCCGATAGCTGGCCATATATCGCTGATATCAGACAGTAGGAACCGTATATATAATCGGATGCGATGATAATACCCTTGTTAGGTCACGCCGGGCAGCGTCTCACCCCCGGACTGACCGCTCGCATGCCCGCACGGAGGGGGTAGACTCCAGAGCATCCGCATCCGGATGGACCGTCCGGCCCGTGCGGAGTGTTCGCGTGCCGAGAGAGCCGAGCGCGCGCCCGGATGGGCGCTTCACGATCGAACGGAAAGAGAAGGACGGTGGACACCGACCACAACCCGGTCAGCCCCATGCCCGAGGCGCTAGGCGTCACAGGGACCAACGGCGGGGTAAGCGTCGACCGAGCGGACCGGATGGTGATCCGCTTCGCGGGCGACTCGGGTGACGGCATGCAGCTGGCCGGCAACCGGTTCACGGACGCCGCGGCCATCTTCGGGAACGACCTGGCCACCCTGCCCACCTTCCCGGCCGAGATCCGCGCTCCCGCCGGCACGCTTCCCGGCGTCTCGTCCTTCCAGCTCCAGATAGCCGACTGGGACATCCTGACCCCCGGTGACCGGCCCGGGGTGCTGGTGGCCATGAATCCGGCCGCCCTCAAGGTCCACCTCCGGGATCTGCGCGAGGACGGGATCCTGCTCATCAACGAGGAGGCCTTCGACGAGAGAAACCTCCACAAGGCAGGTTTCGAGACCAACCCCCTCGAAGACGGCACGCTCACCGGCTTCGATGTCCACCGCGTGCCGATGGAGACGCTCACGAAGGAAGCCGTCAAGGGCTCGGGGGTGAGCGGCCGGGCGGTGCTCCGCTCGAAGAACTTCCTCGCCCTGGGGCTGCTCCTGTGGATGTTCGGACGCGACACCAAGGTGACCGCCGACTGGGTTAGGAAGAAGTTCGGCCGGATCGAGCCGGTGATGAACGCCAACCTGGCAGCCCTCAAGGCGGGGTACAACTACGGGATCACCACCGAGAGCTTCGCCCGCCAGATCGAGGTGCGGCCTGCCACGCTCCCGCCCGGTACCTACACCAACGTCAACGGCAACGCCGCCCTGTCGTGGGGGCTGGTCGCCGCCTCGGTGCTGTCGGGCCTGCCGCTGTTCTACGCCTCCTACCCGATCACCCCGGCCTCCGAGATCCTCCACGAGCTGGTGCGCCACCGGAACTTCGGAGTCAAGACCTTCCAGGCCGAGGACGAGATCGCCGCGGCGGGCGCCGCGCTCGGCGCGGCCTTCGCCGGGTCGCTGGCCGTCACCGGCACGAGCGGGCCGGGCCTGTCCCTCAAGGGCGAGACGATCAGCCTGGCGATGATCACCGAGATGCCGATGATCATCGTCGACGTGCAGCGGGGCGGCCCCTCGACCGGGCTCCCGACCAAGCCCGAGCAGTCGGACCTGTTCCTGGCGGTGTGGGGTCGCCACGGCGAGTCCCCCCTGCCGGTGATCGCCGCCTCCTCCCCGTCGGACGCCTTCGAGGTGGCCATCGAGGCCGCCCGGATCGCCGTGAAGTACATGACCCCGGTCATCCTCCTCTCCGACGGCTACATCGCCACCGGTTCCGAGCCGTGGAGGCTGCCCGACATCGCATCCCTACCGCGCCTCGGCGTTCCGTTCGCGACCGGGCCGAACGCCGGCGACAAGTTCCTGCCCTACCTGCGTGACCTCCAGACCATGTCCCGCCGCTGGGCGATCCCCGGCATGCCCGGCCTCGAGCACCGCATCGGCGGCCTCGAGAAGGAGGAGGGGACGGGGAACGTCTCCTACGACCCCGACAACCACCAGCTCATGACCGACATCAGGGCCTGGAAGGTGGCGAACATCGCCAACGACATCCCGGAGGTGGAGGTCGACGACCCCGACGGGGCGGACCTGCTGGTGCTGAGCTGGGGCTCGACGTACTCGGCGGTCAAGGCGGGGGTGGGCAACGCCCGGCGGAAGGGCGCCAAGGTCGCCTACGCCCGGATCCGGTACCTGAGCCCGTTCCCTCCCAACATGCCCACCGTGCTGAGCAGCTACGACCAGGTGCTGATCCCCGAGATGAACAACGGCCAGCTGTCGCGGATGGTGAAGGCCGAATTCGTCCGGCCCGTCATCTCCTTCAGCAAGGTGGAGGGGGTCCCGTTCAAATTCGGCGAGATAAGCGCCAAGATCATGGAGATTGCAGGCCGATGAGCTACACACGGGTCGACTTCCAGACCGACCAGGAGGTTCGCTGGTGCCCGGGCTGCGGCGACTACACGATCCTCGCCGCGGTCCAGAACTTCTTCGCCGGGCTCGACATCAAGCGCGAGAACGTGGTCTTCGTCTCCGGCATCGGGTGCGCGGCCCGCTTCCCCTACTACATGAACACCTACGGCATGCACGCCATCCACGGCCGGGCGCCGGCGATCGCCACCGGCGTGGCCGTGGCCAACCCGGCGCTGTCGGTGTGGGTGGTCGGAGGGGACGGGGACTTCCTGTCGATCGGCGGCAACCATCTGATCCACGCCCTGCGCCGCAACATCGACATGACCCTCCTGCTGTTCAACAACCAGATCTACGGGCTGACGAAGGGCCAGTACTCGCCCACCTCCGAACCCGGCAAGACCACGAAGTCGTCACCGGGCGGATCGATCGACTACCCGTTCAACCCGGTCAGCCTGGCGCTGGGCGCCGAGGCCACCTTCGTGGCCCGGACGCTGGACATGGACCGGAACCACACCACCGCCATGCTGAAGGCCGCCCACGCCCACCGCGGCTCGGCCCTCATCGAGATCTACCAGAACTGCAACGTGTTCAACGACAAGGCGTTCATCCAACTCACCGGCAAGGCGGAGCGCTACGCCAACCGGATCGACCTGGTCCACGGCCAGCCGGTCGTGTTCGGCGCCGACAAGGAGAAAGCCGTGGTCTGGGACGGCGGCCGGGCGACGATCGCCGACCGGAACTCGGTCCACCCGTCGCAGATCATCGTCCACGACGCGCACGCCGAGGACGCGTCCGCGGCTTTCGCCCTCTCCCGCCTGGCCCACGGACCCTACGGCCCGACCCCCCTGGGCATCTTCCGCGACGTCTACCGCCCCGTCTACGACGACGCCCTCCAGGACGCCGTCACCCGCTCCACGGCAGCCCGCGGCAGCGGCGATCTGGGCAAGCTGGTCACCAGCCTCGGCACCTGGACGGTCGAGTAACGATCCTTCGCCCTTGCGGGCGTTCTCCCCGGGAGATGTCCACAAGCCGTACCCATATGGACATCAGACCGACGGAATGTCTGTATGGGTAGATGCGAGACGCATCGGCATAGGCCGAGGCTCCGCCGACGTTCAGGATTAGTGTTGTAGTACCGGATGTGGCTCGGGACGCGAGGAGGCTGAGGATGGCTATCTGGAGCAAGCTCCGCGGCGAGCTTGTTGACATAGTCGAGTGGATCGACGATTCCCAGGATACACTTGTTTATCGTTTTCAGCGGTATGACAACCAGATTAAGTATCGAGCTCAGCTGGTGGTTCGCGAGGGGCAGGCCGCAGCTTTCGTGAACCAAGGCCGGCTGGCCGACGTCTTCTTGCCCGGCCGATACATCCTGAAGACCGACAACCTGCCCATTCTCTCGACCCTCCAGGGTTGGAAGCATGGTTTCTCCAGCCCGTTCAAGGCGGAGGTCTACTTCGTCAGCACGAGGCAATTCACGGATCTCAAATGGGGCACCAAGAACCCGTTGATGCTCCGCGACCAGGACTTCGGGTTGGTGCGGCTGCGAGCCTTCGGCACCTACGCCATCCGCGTTCGTGATACCGCCGTCCTGCTGCGGGAACTCGTGGGGACCGATGGTCACTACACGACCAGCGAGATCACCGCCCAGTTGCGCAACGTGATCGTTTCACGGTTCGCCGACTTCCTGGGCGAGAGCAGCATCCCCGCTCTGGATCTAGCCTCGAACTATGACGAACTCGGTGCCTTCATGACCTCAAGGGTCAAGCCGGAGTTCAACGCCTACGGACTCGATCTCACGAAGTTCCTCGTGGAGAACATCTCGCTGCCCGAGGAGGTCGAATCTGCCCTGGACAAGCGGACCAGCATGGGCGCGGTCGGCAACCTGGGGGCGTTTTCCCAGTTCCAGGCTGCCACGGCCATGGAAGCCGCCGCCGAGAACCCCGGCACCGCGGGGAGCGCGGTGGGAATGGGGATGGGCCTTCTGATGGGCAGCCAGATGGGCCAGGCCGCCACACAGCCACCGGCCCCGCCACCCATACCCCAGGCCATGCAGTTCTTCGTGGCCGACAACGGGCAGCAGACCGGTCCGTTCGACATGGACACACTTGCGGAACACATCAGGCAGGGACAGGTCACCCGTGACACGCTCGTGTGGCAGTCGGGGATGCCCCAATGGGCGAGAGCAGCGGATGTAGAGGGCCTGACCCCGCTGTTCGCTGCCGTACCTCCTCCGCTACCCCCGCAGGCTCCTTGAGTCCGCCGAACCCACACTCCCCCTATTCAGCGTGACATGCCGGAGGCGCGGACCGAGTCCCATTCCCGTGAGCTGTCATGCGGACATTGCGGCTCGTCGCTCGAGCTCCAGCCGGGCGCGGCTTTGCTCGTCTGCCAGCACTGCGGCACCGAGACCCCGCCGGCCGGCGCCGACGGCAACATCGAAGAACTGGACCTGGGCGAGTGGCTCGCATCCCTGGAGCAGGGGGAGGAAGCCGAAGAGGTTCTGACAGCAACCTGCCCCGGCTGCGGCGCGAGGGTGGAGCGAGACGCCCGGCTGTCCGCGGACGCTTGCCCTTTCTGCGGCACCACCATCGTGGCGGAGGGCGGCTCTCACAAGCGGATCAAGCCGCGGTCGCTCTTGCCGTTCAAGATCGA
This sequence comes from bacterium, assembly GCA_028821235.1. Lineage (NCBI taxonomy): Bacteria > bacterium. The sequence continues at coordinate 5,334 of JAPPGV010000034.1, read as the reverse complement.
CCGTGGAACTGCCATTGAGTCGTTCCGCCGATGGGTCTCGAAGCGTTGGTTCGCTCCCAACGACTTCAAGAAGCGCGTCCGGTTGGACACGGCGCTCTCCGGCATCTACATCCCGTACTGGACCTTCGACGCCGCAGTCACCACCCACTACACAGGCAGGCGTGGAACCGTGAGGCAGATCAGGAGCAACGGCAAGACCACCACGCGGACTTCATGGACACGGGTCAGCGGCACGGTCCATGACGCATTCGACGACCTCCTGGTGCCGGCCACCCGCTCCCTGCCCTACGACCACCTGGAAAACCTGGAGCCGTGGGACCTCTCCGATCTGATCCCGTTCCACGCCCAGTACATGAGCGGGTTCCGCGCCGAGAGCTACCAGATCGGCCTCGAAGAAGGCTTCGCCGACGCCCGGGAGCAGATGGACGAACTGATACGCAAGACCATCAAGCGGGACATAGGCGGCGACAGGCAGCAGATCCGGTCGATGCGCTCGGACTTCAGGAACCTCACCTTCAAACACATCCTGCTGCCCGTGTGGATCAGTGCCTACCGGTACAAGAACAAGCCGTTCCGCTTCCTGGTCAACGCCCGCACCGGAGAAACACAAGGCGAGCGCCCCTGGAGCCGGATCAAGATAGCCTTGACCGCAGCCGCAGCCGCGCTGGTGGCCGCAACAGTGCTGGCGTGGGAATATGCACCTTTCCTGCTCGACGTGTCCGACATCTTCCGATCCCTATGGGGCCTTCGATGAAAGGCTCAGGCCGGTTTGCCGTGCCGGACGGCACCCCTCGTCATGAACACGCGACCGGGAGATTCAGGCGCCCGACGAGGCGTGTCTGCCTGCTCCCGACCCGGCTATCCGGCCGAAGACCGCGCCGATCGTGAGACCGAAGCCCGCCAGGTAGCCGGCGGTCAGCACGTTGCCCGACATGATCTCTCCGGCGGCGAAGAGGTTGTCGACCCGGCCCTCGCCGGTCTGCAGGCGGGCCTCGGCATCGACCTTGACGCCGAGGTATGTGAAGGTGATCCCGCACCGCAGCGGGTAGGCGTAGAAGGGCGGGCGGTCGATGCGCAGCGCCCAGTTGGACTTCGGTATGTCGAGGCCGCTCGTGCTCCGCCCGTCGAGGCCGCCGTGGTCGAAGGGAGGGTCGTCCGGGACCGACGCGTTGAACCGCCGGATCGTCCGCTCGAGCGCATCAGGAGGGAGCCCGGCCAGCTCCGCCAGGCCGTCAAGCGTCTCCGCCCGGTACGGCGGGTACAGGCCCGGGATGAAGAGGTCGTTGACCTGCGAGTCGAATATCGAGTAGGCGATCTGATCCGGTTGGGCTGCGATCAGGTGGCCCCAGCTGGCGTACCTCCTCGGCCAGAGGTCCTCGCCCTCGTCCGCGAAGCGCCGGCCCGCCTTGTTCACCATGATCGACAGCGGCACCGAGTCGATCCGGGTGACGATCCCCCCGTCGAAGTCCGGGGCGCGGGCGTCGACGCTGATGGCGTGCGCCCCCTTCGGATTGCCGACCGATAGCGCGCCCCGATCGAGCAGGGCCTTGAGAGGGCCACCCATGTTGAAGGGCGACCCGCGGATCACGAACCGGTCCGCCGGTTCGCCCCACAGGTCGCGGAGCCAGGCCTTGTTGGCCTCGAAGCCGCCGGACGCGACCACTACGGAGCGGGCCGCCAGCTCGGTGGGCTCGCCTGCGATGAGGGCGACCACGCCGGAGGCGCGGCGCCCGTCCACCAGGATGTCCGTCACCGGTGTCTCGTAACGCACGTCGATCCCCTGCCTCCCGGCGGACGCGTACAGGGCGTTGAGCATCGCCTTGCCTCCCCCAAGGAAGAACCGGTTGGTGCGGGACAGATGAAGCGTGCCCTTCAGGGACGCCTGCCAGTGGACGCCGTGCTGTTCCATGAAGCCGGGAACCGAATCGGACTCTCTGATCACCATCCGGGCGATGTGCTCGTCGATGTCCTCGTCGCTCACCTTGACGAGGTCCTCCCAGAGCTCGTCCTCGGTGTAGGCGCCGGTCAGGACCTCGTCGCCGCCCGCGTGGATGTGTCGTATGTTGCGGGTGTGGCGCGTGTTCCCGCCCCGCATGTCGATGGGAGCCGACTCCAGGACGAGGACCCTGTCTACGAACCGGCGGGCGGTGAGGGCGGCGCAGAGCCCCGCGTTGCCTCCGCCCACCACGATCACATCGGCCGCTGCCTTCATGGCGGGCCCTCACCTGCCGTCACGGGGCCTCCGGGTTCCGCCGGTCCCGGCCGCATGCGCCGCGGACTCCGGGCGACCGGATTACTGGACATGGCTGTATTGTACGTTTCGTGAGCCAGCCCATCACGAGCATGAGCGCTCCGACCGCAAGCGTCGCCATCGAGACAGACCCGCCGCGAATCCTCGAGCGCGGCCTTCTCGCCGAGGCCCAGCGGCAATTCGACATCTGCAACGCCTGCCGGTACTGCGAGGGCCTGTGCGCCGTCTTCCCGGCCCTCGAGCGGCGCCCAACGTTCAGCGAGGGCGACGTCCTCTTCCTGGCCAACCTGTGCCACGACTGCCGCAGCTGCTACGACGTCTGCCCCTACGCCACGCCGCACGAGTTCGCGGTGGACATCCCCCCGTTGATGAGCCGCATCCGGGAGGAGACCTACAAGAGCTACGCCCGTCCCAAGGCTCTCGGGCCCGCCCTGCTGGGGCCGACCCGAGGAAGGGCCTGGCTGGCGACGGCCGTGGTGGCGGTAACCGTGGTGATCGGGCTGCTCATCCTCGGATGGGACCGGCTCGTGGCCCCGCCTGCCGCAGAAGAGGCGTTCTACGAGGTGATCCCGTTCCTGGTGATGACTATCCCGGCCTCGGTGATCGCGGGCCTCGCCCTGATCTTCCTGGGCGCCGGCCTGGCCGCCTTCTGGAGGGACACCACCGGTGGCAGGCCCGATCCGGGCTCGATGAGAGAAGCCGTATACGCCGCCTTCACCCTCAGGAACATGCACGGCGGAGGACCGGGGTGCACGTATCCCGAGGAAACGCCCGCCAAGAGCCGGCTGGTGATGCACTCCCTGGTGTTCAACGGATTCCTGGCCACCTTCCTCGCCACCGTCCTCGCCGCCATCTGGCAGGAACTGCTGGGAAGGATGCCTCCCTACCCGCTGCTGAGCGCCCCGGTGATAATCGGGACGGTGGGAGGGATCGCCACCATCGCAGGTTGCGCCGGGCTGCTCGTGTTGCGGGCCGGGAGCCGGGGGGAACTCGAAGCGGCCGGGGCCCGGCGGCTGGACCTGGACTTCATCATCCTCCTCGTCCTGGTCAACGGGTCGGGACTGGCGCTGCTCGCCTTGCGGTCGACCACGGCCATGGGGTTGCTGCTGCTGGTGCATCTGGCGCTGGTGGCTGCCTTCTTCGTGAGCCTGCCGTACGGCAAGTTCGTCCACGCCACCTACCGGACGAGCGCCCTGGTCCAGGACTCGCTGGAAGACCGCGCGGAGCCGGAATCCTCCTGAGGCGACCCGTCCCGCGGCACGTCATCGGCGGTCCCCACCTCTCCGAGGTTGACAGGGTCGGGGGAAGCTCGGGCAGACCGTGAGTTCTCGCAGAGCTTGGGTGGCGGCAGCCGCCAGGCGGCATCCCGTGCTGGCCGGATCGACAGCCCTGTACGTGGTGACGTGGACCGCGTACGGCATTGCTACCGATGCGGCCGGGGTGTACGCCTATCTGGTCTGGATGGTGTTCGCCTTCGGCCTCATGATGTACCTCGACGGGCGGGTCCACTTCTCCACCCACGTCCTCGTCTTGCTGTGCGTAGTCGGCTTCGGCCACATGGCGGGCGCCAACCTGGAGATCTCCGGCGCCATTCTCTACAGGCAGATCTGGTTCGGGCTCATCCGGTACGACCACTTGGTCCATGTCTTCGGTCTGGGTGCCGCGGGGCTGGCCGTTTGGGAGGCGACGCGCCTGGTGCTGGCTGCTGATGGTGGCGTCAGAGCGGCGGTGGTGGTCATTCTGGGGGCCAACACGGTCGGGGCCCTCATAGAGATCGGGGAGTACCTGGCCAGCGTGACCCTCACGGAGGCCCGCGTGGGCGCTTACGCCAACAATATGCAGGACCTGATCGCCAACCTCGTCGGTTCACTGGTCGCCGCCTGGTGGGTCATGCGACGAACCGAGCCAGCACGATCCCAACGATCACCAGGTCGGTGACGGTGTGCGCGATGACCGGCACGGCCAAACCCCTTGAGCGCCGCCGCAAGAGACCCAGCACCAGGCCGTAGAGGAAGGCGAGTCCGACTCCGGCGAGTCCTTGCAGGATGCCGGTGGGGTAGTGCAGGGCGGCGAAGACGGCCGCCTGCATCACAAGGGTCGTGGCGCCTGACCGGAGGACCCTCTCGAGCGAGCCCTGGATGATCCCCCGGTAGACCGCCTCTTCGACCACAGCGTTGACCACGGCTGCGAGAAGCCCGAGCGACGCGACGGTCCAGATGGACCAGTCCCGGGTTATGTCTACGATGTCGGCCAGTTGCTCCGGTCTCCGCTCGTACCACGCCCATAGGGCCAGGCCCGCGACGAGGCCGACCGCCGCGGCGGCGGCTCCCTGCCGGAGCTTGCAAGACCCGGCACGGCGCCACTCGACAGCCTCACGCAGCCACGGCAGCCGCCACGCGACCCCTACGTAGACGACAAAGGCGAGACCGAACAACAACCGTTTCGGCCGCAGGCCGGTGAGCCCCAGCAGGAGGAAGGCCACCAGCAGAAGGCCGATGGACGTCGCCGCGGGCATCTTGCGGACGAAGGAGATGGTTGTGAGCAGGATCGCAGCGATCCCGCCCGCGGCAACCATGCCGGCCGACCTTGCGAACGGCAAGGCAATCGCCAGGCCCGTGAGCAATACGACGACTACTGCCTCGCTCCGCATGTCCGTACGCGGCCGCATCACTCCACTCTCACCAGGTGAGCCGGCGCCTGCCCGCCACGCTGCGCCGGACGCAACACGGCTCATCACAAGCCGGGACCGGACCCGGATTCTGAGGCTCGGGAGCCCATCGATGGCGCCGATGGAACAAGGGCTCCTCCGTGGGCGATCGCGGACGTGCCTCAGCCCGGACTCAGCACGACCTTGCCGGTCACCTGCCGGTTCTCGATGGTGGCCAGCGCCTCCACGGCTGACTCCAGCGGGAAACGGGCGCTGATCCGGGGGCCGATGATCCCCTCAGCGGTCCAGTCGAGGAGGCGGCCGAAGTTGGCCCGGTTGGCTTGCGGGTCCCGTTCGGCGAAGGCGCCCCAGAACACACCCACGATCGAGCATCCCTTGAGCAGGGGCAGGTTCATCGGGGCCTTGGGGATCCGGC
>JAPPGV010000033.1:9037-10569 GCA_028821235.1 bacterium | reverse complement strand
CCGAGTTCGCGCAGCAGGGGGGCGGGTAGGGTGGTGTAGGCGGCGCCCGTATCCACTATCGCTTCCAGATCACGGCTTCTCCGGCCTGCGAGATCGGAAATCCGTATCGGCCGGCTGAACGTTCCCATCGAGTGGTACCTCCGTAGGAGCGGGTGGTCGGCGCCGCGAAGTCCAACCTAACGGAGGTTGTAATGCTCGACAAGAGGGTTCTGAGGCTGGCTCGGGGCGCCAACTACGCCTCGCTGGCGACGATGATGCCCGACGGGTCCGTGCAGGTGCATCTGATGTGGGTGGACGCTGACGACGAGCACATCCTGGTCAACACCGAGGTGCACCGGCCCAAGTTCAGGAACATGATGGCCGACCCCCGGGTCACGGTGCTGATCCCCGATGGGGGCAACCCCTTCCACTTCGCCGAGGTGAGGGGAGTGGTGGTGGGCACCGTCACCGGCGCGGAGGCCCGTTCCCACATCGACGCGCTCGCCCACAAGTACCTGGGGGTGGACGAGTACCCGAACCCGATCACCTCGGAGCGGGCCATCGTCAAGATCGCCCCCCAGCGGGTGCTGGTCTTCCCGCCCGGCTGATCGTGGAGGCGGTCCTGTTCGACCTGGATCGGACCCTCATCGACCTCCAGACCTACACCGACTACGGCGCAGCCTGGCAGGACACGGAGTCGATGATCGGGTCCTGGGACGATCTGCCCACACCGGCAACCGATTGGGATGCCCCGACGCAGCGCTGCATGTCGATCCTGGTGGCCCTCAGCGGGGATCCCAGGTGGACGGAGGTATCGGAGGCGATAGCAGTCCATGAGATGGCCGCGGTCGCCGCTTCCCATGCCATGCCCCGCCTCGAACAGGCCCTGAAGCTCGCCCAGGGCACCCCGCGGGCGGTGGTGACGCTGGTGGCGGAGGCGCCGGCTCGGGCTGTCCTGGCCAGACACGGGGTGGACACACCCGTGCTGGTTCCCAGGCGCCCGGACCTGCGGCCCAAGCCGGCGGCCGATCAGCTTCTCGAGGCTTGCCGGCTGCTCGGCGCAACCCCCTCCCGGACGGTGATGATCGGCGACTCGACCTGGGACCGCGAGGCCGCCGCCAAGGCCGGGTGCGGGTTCGTGGGCGTGGCCGCCACCGAGGACGGCGCAACCCGGTTCGGCGAAGGGGTGATCACCGGCCGTGACCTGGTCGAGGCCCTGGAACTGGCGGGCCTGGAAGCCTGATACGGCCCGGCATCACCTCCCCCGGAGGGATGGGTTAACGGCGCAGGCGCTGCAGCCGGCGGTAGGTGGCCATACGCCACAGCCACTCGGCGGGACCGTACCGGAACCGATCCAGCCAGGGCGCCGACCACCAGAGTTGGGCGGCCCAGACCAACCCGATGAAGCCCACCAGCATCGTCCGGGTGAGGTCGGCATCTCCCAATAAGTATCTGAGGATGAGCACGCCCAGCAGGGTCTGGGTCAGGTAGTTGGTGAGGGCCATCCGCCCGGCGGCCCGCAGGCGCCGGTGCAGAGCGGTCTCGGGCCGGCG
>JAPPGV010000033.1:0-8937 GCA_028821235.1 bacterium | reverse complement strand
GGGCCATCCGCCCGGCGGCCCGCAGGCGCCGGTGCAGAGCGGTCTCGGGCCGGCGGTTCCACAGGATGATGAGGCCGGTGTAGCCGAGGACGCCGGTGCGGTCCCGAGCGTGTTCGGGATCGTTCCGACGAATGCCACGTCCGGGGAGAAGTCGCGGGCCGCCACCCACACCAGCCCGAGAGCGGCGAGCGGCAGGCCCACCCCCAGGCCGGTGCGAGCCATGCGCCGGTAGAACGCGGCCGGGCGGTCACCGGTCATGACCCCGGTGCGGTAGAGCGCAACCCCGATCAGCATCATCCCGACCGCTCGCGACGCGAAGTCCACGATCATGAACAATCCGGCCGTGGGGCCGACCTCGAGGCCGGCCGCCCAGAACCCGCCCAGCCCGCTCCCGTCGCCGGGAAGCGAAACCTGGAACAGGAGGGCGGCAACGGGCGACAGCAGCAGCGCCGCGCCACCCAGGACGAGGAGCGTCCGCGGGCGGCGGTTACGGAGCAGGATGATGATGGGGGAGACCAGCGCGTAGCCCACCAGGATGTCCCCCTCCCACAGCAGCAGGTGGAGAAGGCCGATTCCCAGGAGGAGCAGGTTGCGCCACAGGCTCAGCAGCGCCGGTCGATGCGTCCGGGTAGCGGCCCGGTCGCAGAACAGGGCGATACCCGCGCCGAAGAGCAGCGAGAAGAGGCCCATGAACTTCTGGTCGACGAAGACCTCGCCGAAGGCTCCCACCAGCCAGTCCAGCCACGTGTCCGAACCACCGGCCGACAGGTTGAAGTAGGGACCGGCGCCGAGGCCGAAGGCGACGGCGTTCATGACCAGGATGCCGAGAATGGCCACGCCCCTGATCATGTCCAGGTAGGTGTTGCGGGAGCCTGACCCGATCGGCCCGGCCCGGACGGTCTCGTCTCCCGAGCTGCTCATCGGATCAGGAAGCTAGCCGGAACCGCAGCCGGGGAGGGCACGCCCGCCGGGGTGGAGCGTCCCGGCACCGGATGCAGGTTTCTGAATCGCTCGTGCACCACGTTCAGATGTCGTGCATGTCCGGGTCGCCGAAGGACGTGCCACCAACAGGCGCCGGACGAACCGTATCCGGCCTCCCAGCCCCGTGACACGCTCCAATGGGCTTCCTTTCTTGCCCTCGCCTCCTCCAGTGACTGTGTCGCCTCGGTGGAACCCGGAGGAAGAAATCTAAAGATATCGTGTATAGAATCTGCCAGCACATGTCGATTTCATGGCAACCAAAGGGTTTCGGGTCGATATGGATCCACAAAGGCTCCTCTTGAGGCGCGGGCGGCCCGGCTCGCGCCGGTTCGCTGGGGGGGGGTGTTTCGCGGTGTGGGGTAGCCGGAACCGCCCGCTTAGGGCAGGGCAGAGGCGGTCTCCGGTTCCCGCACGCCCGGCCGGGGCGCAGTTGGCCCCGGCCGGGCGCCCGTCGTGGCGTATCGAGAGGCCTCATGTAGGGCACCCGTGGAGCGAGCGCTTACGTCTAGGTGTGGTGCTGGCGCTCCTGATCGGACTGGTCGGCCAGCTGCCGGGGGGCGCCAACGAGCCCGCGTTTCGAGATCCCCTCTCGCCGGGCGGGGCGTGGCACGAAATCGGGCCGGAGCAGGACTTCCGGACGGCGCAGTCCAACACCGTCCCGCACTTCCCGGACAGCGATACCGGTCACCGCACCGTGGCGGAGAACACCCCTGCCGGTAGGGCGTTCGGCGACCCTGTTACGGCGGACGATCCCGACGCCGGCGACACGCTGACCTACGCATTGTTTGACCACAATTCCTCTGGCGGCTTCCGGCACTTCTCCATCAATTCCTCGACCGGGCAGTTGCTCACCAAGAACCCCCTCGACTTCGAGACCAAGTCGACCTATACATTGAGCGTTCGCGTGAGGGACGGTCACGGCGCAGTCAGCCAGGATTTCATACTGATCACGATCAGGGTCGTCGACGTCGATGAGCCGCCCACGATTACCGGGCCTGCGAACCCGCCATACGTCGAGGGCGGCACGGGCGTCGTGGCCACCTACACCGCCACCGGGGGGTCCGGCAGGATCAACTGGAGCCTGAAAGGGATCCAGTCCGACCACTACACCATCAACAGCGCGGGTCAGCTCAGCGTCTCGGAGGTGCCCGACGGCAGCCACGACACGTTCGAGGTGGTGGCCACCGACGAGTCGGGGATGTCGTCGGATTTTCGCGTCACCGTCGATGTCTTGCCGGCGATCAAGGGGAACACCGCGGTCAGACGGTTGGAGGGCTCGGACCGGACGGTTGCGACCTACACCATCACCGATCCGTCTCCGGCAATCCAGAACTGGCGGAAGTTGGGCGACGACGCAGGGGACTTCAATTTCAGCTTCGGCGGCGCGCTCAACCAGAACCTCACGGTCAGATTCGCAGCCGCGCCCGACTTCGACAATCCCGCCGACGCCGACGGGGACAACGTTTACGAGTTGACCGTAAGAGCCTGGGACGGTGTACGGGCCCGCGACCTGGACGTCACGGTCACGATCGGCGAAGACCCGGACAACGATCCCCCCACCATCTTTAGCACCACCTTCCCCACGACCCACAGTCACCAGGAGACCGTCGACATCAACCATCAGCTGACCATGCGGGACGACGGAAATAGAGACAACGTCCGCCTGACCATTGCGGGACCGGATGCGGCCAAATTCTTCATCTTTGAAGAAGGCTTCGGCGGGGCATGGGCGATCGGCATACTGAAGATACCGGACTTCGAGAATCCCGGTGACAGCGACGGCGACAACGTCTACCGGTTCACCTTGAAGGCTCATGACGGTTTCAACACCACCGAGCAGACCTACGCCGTGACGATAACCGACCTGCAGGAGGCCCCGAAGGTGTCGGGCCTCGAGAATGTCAGACTCGGGACGGCGGAATCCGGCACCATCGCCACCTACACGGCCAGTGACCCGGAAGGGAGCACCGTAACCTGGTCGCTGGAAGGCGACGACGCAAACCAGTTCAACATCAGCAGTTCCGGCGCCCTTAGCTTCAAACAGCCCTCGACCGCCGGCACCTACGAAGTTACTGTCAAGGCTTCGGACGGAAGCAAGTCTCACACCCTTGACGTGACGGTCAAGGTGACCGACGCCACCAACACGGCGCCCACCATCACCAGCGGGCCGACCACAGTCAACTCGATGGAGAACACCCGCACCGCTGTAGCGTTGGGAACCTATGTCGCCAGCGACGGCGACAACGACGGGATTAACTGGAGCGTCACGGGAACCGACTCGGCCCACTTCACGATCGGCGCCTTCGGGAACCTCCGGCTCGTGGCCCCGCTGGACTTCGAGAGCCCCGCAGACAGTGACACCAGCAACGATTATCAGGTGACGGTCACGGCCTCGGACGGAGTCGCCTCGGCCACCCGGGCGGTGACCGTCAACGTGACCAACGTGAACGAAACGCCCAACGTCACCGGCCCGAGAACGCCGAGCGTGGCGGAAAACGGAACAACGGTGGGGACCTACACCGCCGCCGATCCCGAGAACGCCACCATCACCTGGACGGTTGTGGGGGCGGACGCTAGCCACTTCAACATCAGCAGCGGCGGGGTGCTCACCTTCCAGCAGGCGCCCGACCGGGAGTCGCCCCAGGATCCCGACGGCGACAACGTCTACTCGCTGATCGTGAAGGTGTCGGATGGCTCCACATTCGACACGCTGCCGGTCCGGGTCACGGTCACCAACGTCGCGGAAGCGCCGTCCTGGACCGGCGGTCCCACCACCGTGAGCTACACCGAGGAGACCACCGACCCGGTGGGGACCTACACCGCCACCGACGGGGACAACGACCCCATCACCTATTCACTGTCAGGCACGGACGCCGACGACCTCACCATCAGCAACGGCGGGGTGCTCAGCTTCAAGGTCACACCGGACTTCGAGGACGCCGCCGACAGTGACACCAACAACACCTATCTGGTGACGGTCACAGCCTCCGACGGCACCACCGAAATCACCCGGAGTGTGACCGTCACCGTGACCAACGCCAACGAGGCGCCCACCGTGACCGGCCCCAGGTCGATCACCAAGGGAAAGGGCGGCGCCAAGACGGTGGCCACCTACACCGGCGCCGACTCGGACAACGACGCCATCACCTGGAGCGTGACGGGCGATGACGCAAACCACTTCGAGATCAGCACCGGAGGCGCGGTCGCGTTCAAGCAGACGCCCACTGACGGACTCCGGGACGCCGACCAGAACCGGGTATATGAGATCAACGTGGTGGCCACCGCCGGTTCCCACACGACCTCGCTGGCGGTCCAGGTGACCGTGACCAGGGTGACCGAGGAGAACACCCCGCCGACCATAACCGGAGGGTCCACCTCCGTGAGCTACGCCGAGAACGGAACAGGGGTGGTGGAGACCTACACCGCCACCGACGAGCAGCAGACCACCATCAACTGGTCGGTGGAGGGAACCGACTCCGGGGACTTCAGCATCAACAGTTCGGGGCAACTCACCTTCGCCTCCTCCCCGGACTTCGAGAGCCCCGCCGACGACGGCGGAAACAACGTCTATGACATCACGGTCAAGGCCTCGGACGGGATCGCCGCGGTCACCCGGGATGTGACCGTCACCGTGACCAACGTGAACGAGGCGCCCACCGTGACCGGCGGGCCCACCACCAAGAACTACGCAGAGAACGGCACCGCCGCGGTCGGCACCTACACGGCCACCGACCCCGAAGGGAGCACCATCACCTGGACGCTGTCGGGCACCGACTCCGGGGACTTCAGCATCAGCAGTTCGGGGCAACTCACCTTCGGCTCCACCCCGGACTTCGAGAGCCCCGCCGACGACGGCGGCAACAACGTATACCAGGTGACCGTCAATGCCTCCGACGGGACCAATTCCGGCACCCGGGCGGTGACGGTGACCGTGACCAACGTGAACGAGGCGCCGGCTTTCACCGGCGGGCCGACTTCCAAGAACTACGCGGAGAACGGCACCGGCGTAGTGAACACATACACGGCCACGGACCCCGAAGGGAGCACCATCACCTGGTCGGTGGAGGGCACCGATTCCGGGGACTTCAGCATCAACAGTTCGGGGCAGCTCACCTTCGCCTCCACTCCTGACTTCGAGGACGCCGACGACAGTGACACCAACAACGTCTACAAGGTGACGGTGAAGGCCTCGGACGGGACCAATTCGGCCACCCGGGCGGTGACGGTGACCGTGACCGACGTGAACGAGGCGCCCACCTTTACCGGCGGGCCGACTTCCAAGAACTACGCGGAGAACGGCACGGGCGCGGTGGGCACATACACGGCCACCGATCCCGAGAGCGCCACCATCACCTGGTCGCTGGAGGGCACCGACTCCGGCGATTTCAGCATCAGCAGCTCGGGGGAGCTCACCTTCGCTTCCTCCCCTGACTTCGAGGACGCCGACGACAGTGACACCAACAACGTCTACAAGGTGACGGTGAAGGCCTCGGACGGAAGCCTCTCCGCCACCCGGGCGGTGACGGTGACCGTGACCAACGTGAACGAGGCGCCCACCCTCACCGGTTCCACATCGGTGTCCAAGGCGGAGGGCGCCGACAAGTCGGTGACCACCTACACGGCCAACGATCCCGAAGGGGCCACCATCACCTGGTCGCTGGCGGGCACCGACGCCGGTGACTTCAACATCAGCACCAGCGGAGCACTCAGCTTCAAGCTGGCGCCCGACAGAGGGACGCCTAGGGACGCCGACACCAACAACGTCTACCTGGTGACGGTGAGAGCCTCGGACGGGACCAACCAGGTCTCCCTCAGCGTGACTGTCACGGTTACCGACGTCAACCATGCGCCCACCTTCACCGGCGGGGACACCTCGGTGAGCTATACCGAGAACGGCACGGCCGCGGTGGACACCTACACCGCCACCGACCAGGACAACGACACCATCACCTGGTCCCTGGAAGGCACCGACTCTGGAGACTTCAACATCAGCACGTCGGGGCAGCTCACCTTCGCCTCCTCCCCTGACTTCGAGGACCCCGACGACAGCGACACCAACAACGTCTACTCGGTGACCGTCAAGGCCTCCGACGGAACCAACTCGGTCACTCGGGCGGTAACCGTAACCGTCACCAACGTGAACGAGTCGCCGACCGTGACCGGATCCGCATCGGTGTCCAAGGCGGAGGGCGCCGACAAATCGGTGGGCGACTACGCGGCCAGCGACCCGGAGGGCAGCGCCATCACCTGGTCGCTGGCGGGCACCGATGCCGGCGACTTCAACATCAGCACCGCCGGCGCACTCAGCTTCAAGCAGGCCCCCAACCGGGAGTCGCCGCAGGACGCCGACCAGAACAACGTCTACCTGGTGACGGTCACGGCGAAGGACGCCGACAACAACGCCGGCACCCTGGCGGTCACCGTCACCGTGACCAACGTGAACGATCCACCCACCTTCACCGAGGGGTCGGAAACCGTGAGCTATGCCGAGAACGGCACCGCCGCGGTGGACACCTACGCCGCCACCGACCCAGAAGGGGCCACTATCACCTGGTCGCTGTCCGGCACCGACTCCGGCGACTTCGAGATCAGCGAGGTCGCCGTGGTGGGTGGCGGCGTCAAGGGCGTGCTCAGCTTCACCTCCTCTCCGGACTACGAGAGGCCCGCCGACAGCGGACGCAACAACGTCTATGACGTGACCGTCAAGGCCTCGGACGGAACCGTCTCTGCCACCCGGGCGGTGACCGTCACCGTGACCAACGTGAACGAGGCCCCCGTCTTCACCGCCGGGCAGGAGACCGTGTCCTATGCCGAGACCAGGACCAACGCGGTAAGCACCTACAGGGCCACCGACCCCGAAGGCGCCACCATCACCTGGACACTGGCGGGCACCGACACGGACGACCTGGAGATCAGTTCCTCGGGCGTGCTCACCTTCAGTTCTTCACCGGACTTCGACAACCCCACCGACAGCGACGCCGACAACGAGTACCGGGTGACGGTCACCGCCTCGGACGGGACCAACACGGCCACCAGGGACGTAACGGTGAGGGTGACCAGGGCCGGCGCGTCGAACGAGCCGCCGACCGTCACCGGCGGGACGGCCGTCAGCCACGACGAGAACGACACCGCCGTGGTGGAGACCTACACCGCCACCGACCCCGAGAACGATCCCATTACCTGGTCGCTGGCGGGCGCCGACGCCAACGACTTCACCATCAGCACCGACGGCGCACTGACCTTCCGGCAGACCCCCGACCATGAGTCGCCGCGGGACGCCAACCGCGACAACGAGTACCTGGTTACCGTCAGGGCCTCCGACGGGACCAACACCGTCACCCTCCAGGTGACGGTCACCGTGTCGGACGTGAACGAGGACGTCACCATCTCCGGCGGGCCGACCGCCGTGAACTACCCCGAGAGCAGCGTTAACCCGGTCGGCACCTACACGGCCGCCGACCCCGAGAACGATCCCGTCACCTGGAGCATCTCCGGCGGCGCCGACGGCGGCGACTTCGCCATCAACGAAGACGGGGAACTCAGCTTCTCCAACCCGCCGGACTACGAGAATCCCGCCGATAGCGACTCCGACAACGTCTACGAGGTGACGGTGCAGGTCTCGGACGGGGCGGCCCAACCCACCGTGGATGTGGTCGTCACGGTCACGGATGTGAACGAGGCGCCCGCCATCAACGGCGGGTCGACCACCATCAACTACTCGGAGGGCGACACCGCCGCCCTCGGGGAGTACACGGCCGTCGACCCGGAGGACTTCGCCATCGGCTGGTCGCTGGCGGGCCGCGACGGTGGCGACTTCGTCATCACCTCGAGCGGTACCAACAACGAGTACGGAGAACTCGCCTTCAAGTCCCCGCCCGACCGCGAGTCGCCGCAGGACGCCAATCGCGACAACGTGTACGAAGTGACCCTGCGGGCCTTCGACGGGTTCGAGACCGGCACGCTGGAAGTCACGGTCACCGTCCGCAACCTCGAAGAACCGGCCGAGGGCGTCCTGTCGCACGTGCAGCCGCAGGTGGGCGTCGCGCTGCGGGCGACCCTGGAGGGCGCCGAGGTACCGCGGAGCGGGATCGACTGGACGTGGCAGTCGGGCACGACCAGCGTGGGATTCTCTACCGCGGCAAGCATGACAGACCGACCCCCGGTGGCCATTGGCGGGATCGGGGCGGGCGCCGTCCAGGACCTCAAGGGGACGGACGCAGTCACCATGTGGCGATCGCAGCCCGAGGCGGCCATATTCCTGCGAGGGATGGGAGACGCCGAACTCTGGCAGGGAGGCGGCTCCAGCATCGTCACGCCCGGGGGCTCGGACCTCGCCGTGCAGAGCGTCAATTCCCCCACCTACACGCCCAAGGAGGGTGATGTGGGCCAGTCTCTCTCTGTCACCGCCTCCTACACCGACGTCCACGGCACCGAGCAGACGGTCGTGATCCCCGCCGACAACCCGCCGCGTGCGGAGCCCGAGGAGAACAGCCCGCCCGCCTTTGACGACACGGACAAAACCCGCAGCGTCCTCGAGAACGAGCCCGCCGATACGCCGATCGGGGATCCGGTCGAGGCGGTGGACCCGGACGGCGCCCGGGACCCGCTCGTCTACTCCCTGAGCGGGTCGCACACCGCGTTGTTCAAGATCGACCGGGTGACAGGACAGTTGTCGACGCGGGTCCCGCTCGACCGGGAGGCCCGCCTGAGCTACGTGGTGGGGGTCGTCGCCACCGACCCCTCCGGTCGCAAGGACACCATCTACGTCACGATCAACATCGACGACGTGGACGAGCCTCCGATCGTGACAACCGACCAGAGGATGGTGTACCACCGGAGCGGCAATTCAGGGCCGGTCGGCACCTGGCGCGCCCGCGACCCCGAGGGGGCCAAGGTCACTTGTGAGGTTGACCCGGTTTTGTGGACACTTACAGACTTGTGATTATTGGTCATGGG
>JAPPGV010000032.1 GCA_028821235.1 bacterium | reverse complement strand
CCACCCTGTGGATAACAAATCGCGAACTGTCCACGAAAGCGGGGCAACTCCAGTTCTTCGCCGCAGCGCCCATCGAGGACTTGGCGGTTCGGATGACCGGCGTCGAGCTGGACCCGACCACAGCCCGGATCTGTGGGGCGATCCACCCCGAGCACACAGTGGTGACCGCTCCCCTCCAAGCCTATAAGGGGTCGGGGTTTTCGGCGGCGATCGGGAACGTGCCCTTCGCCGACGTGCGCACCAAGGACGGCCTCGGAACGGTGGACCAGCCCGTGTCGCTGCATAACTACTGCCTCGCCAAGTCGCTGGCCGCTCTGGCGCCGGGAGGTCTGCTGGTGGCTCTCACAAGCCGGTACACGCTGGACTCGGTGAGCCCCGCGCAGCGGAAGCAGATCGCCCGCTGGGGCTGCTTCGTGGGCGCGGTGCGCCTCCCCAACAACACGTTCACCGCGCAGTCGGGAACGTCGGTAGTGACCGATGTGGTGGTGTTCCAACGCCGCCCCGAACCGTTGAAGACCGAGGAACTACCCGCCCACGAACAATGGTGGGACACCGCTGAGTGGTCCACGTCCGACGGTACCCCGTTCCGCCAGAACGCCTGGTACAGCGTGAACCCCGACCTGGTGATCGGCACCCCCGAAAGCGGCGGCATGTGGGGCCGAGACGACATAACACTGGTTACCGAAGACCCGCTCGAAGACCTGATCCCCACAGCCCTCGACAACCTGGCCTCCCGTGTTGTGCTGCCGTACCCGCTGCCCGACGCGGCCAGCCGGGCCGACCGCACCGCGGTCAGCCCCTACCCGTCGTTCGTGCCTCCCGCCTGGGCCCGGGAGGGATCGATATTCGTCACTCCCAAGGGATTCCTCCAGATCAGCGAAGGCCTGCCCCGAGAGATCAAACCCCGCCTCGACCCACCCGACCCGGCGCTTCGGAGCGTCCCATCGAGTGTGAAGCGGGCCGACCTGAAACGCCGCAGGGCGGAGGCCAGCACGAAGCTCGCCGCCATGTGCGACCTCAGAGACGTGGCCCGCGAGCTGTTGGCTGCGGAGCAGAGCGGCGCGGAGAACACCGACGACCTCCGGGTGGAGATGGGCGCCGCCTACGACCGTGCGGTGGCCGCCCTTGGCCACACCCTGATCCGCCGAGACGACGACGGGAATATGCGCCGCCAGTACCTGGGCGGGTTCGTCGCCGATCCTGACTGTGTGTTCCTGATGGGACTCGAGGAGGACGGCCCGGACGGGACCCCGGTGAAGGGACCAGCGTTCCGGCGGGCGATGACCACCCCGGTGGTGGCGCCCGCTGAGGTGTCCACCCTCACAGAAGCGGTGATGCAGTCGGTCGGTCGGCTGGGCCGGGTGGATGTCGAGTTCATGCGTTCGGTCACAACGTTCGGCTGGACAGAAGACGACCTGGTGGCCGAAGGGCTCGCCTACAGGAACCCGGACACGATAGGAGCCCCCGGCGAGCAGGAGTGGGTAGCCGGCCCACTGTATTTGGCGGGCGATGTGCGGACCAAACACGCCGAAGCCGCGGCGGTAGCCGCCGACGACGAACGGTACGCCCCGAACGTTGCCGCCCTCGAGAAGGTCCTGCCGCCGTTCGTGGCGGCGGCGGACATCGAGATCAGCTGTGGCACCACCATGTTGGAACCGCACGAGGTTGAGGAGATGATCACCGACACGCTCGGACCCATCAGAGACCTGCGGGTGACATATTCGTCTGCGGGCGGCTGGGGAATCAGCGGCCAGGCCGACACCTACTCGGCGGACTTCGTGTCGGTGTGGGGCACCGCCAGCGCCAGTGCTCTGCGGATCCTCGACGCGGCATGGTCGGGCCGCCAGGTGGTTATCACCCGCCCAGACCCCCGTTACCCCGACGACCCCAAGCGCCGCATCGTTGACACCGAGGCCACCGCGCTCGCTGCCGAGAAGGTAGAGAAATGGCATGACCGTCTCAACGAGTGGATGTTCGACAACTCGGTCGCCCGCCGCGAGGAAATGGAGCGGCGTTGGAACACGCAGTACAACCGTTTCGTTCCGCCCACCTACCCGGCCGAGTGGATGGAGGAACCGCCCGGGCTGAGCGACGAGTTCCGTTCCCTGGGCCTGTACGAACACCAGAAGACCGCCGCGGCGCGGATCGCACTCGGCGACGACTTCTTGCTGGGCCATTGCGTCGGCGCCGGCAAGACGGTCACGATGGCGGCGGGGGTGATGCGGATGCGCCAGCTGGGTATCCGCCAGAAGCCGCTTCTGGTGGTACCGAACCAGGTGGTCACACAGTTCGGCGTGGAGTTCATGCGCGCGTTCCCCGACGCGAAGGTGCTGATGCCGCCGAAGGGGGACACCCCCGGCCGCAAGCAGCGCCGCCAGTTCGCCTCCCAGAGCCTGTGGGGGGACTGGGACGCTGTGATCGTGCCTCACTCGTTCTTCAACCTGATGCCGCTGCGACCTGACACGACGGTGGCGCATCTGCAGTCGCGGCTCGCAGAAGTGCGGGAGGATTACGAACGGGCCAACAACGAGCAGGCTCTGCACGGCGACCGCAACACGAGCGGGCAAGCCCGCCGGAAGCGGACGATCAAACAGATCGAGAAACAGGTCGCGCGGGCGGAGGAGAGGCTGGGGAAGCTGCTGGCCGCTACCAAGGACGACGACGTGTGGTGGGAGGAGTACGGGTTCGATTACGTGTTGGTGGATGAGGCGCATGAGTTCAAAAATTTGGCGATCCAATCGACCGACCGCTCCGCCAACCTGACGGGCGCTGAGAAGGCCGAGGACCTGCTGATGAAGATCGAGGTGCTACGGAAGCGTCATCCGGGGAAGGGGGTCGCTACCTTGGCGACGGGCACTCCCGTGTCCAACCGGCCCTCGGAGCTGTGGGCGATGCTCCGCTACCTGGGCCCGGACCTGCTCGAATCGGCGGGTGTGTTCACCTATGACGCCTGGTCGTCGTGGTGCACCACCAAGGCGACGAGCCTCGAACCGTCCCCCCTCGGCGGCGGGTTCGCCCCCCGAACCAGGGTGTCGGCGTATGTCAACGTGCCGGAGCTGCGGGCGATGATCGACACCCGAGCCGACATACGCACCGCGGACAGCCTCGGCCTGGTACGCCCACCGCTTGCCGGCGGTGACCGCCAGGACGTCTACGCCCCGGCGTCTAGGCTGCTCAACGGCTGGATGGACTCTTTGGCGGAGCGGGCTGTGGGCCCCCGGGACAACAAGGACATCCTGATCGCTCTCATCACCTCGGCCCGCCAAGCAGCCGTGGACCTGAGCACGGTGGGGATCCCACCTAACCCTGAACGTCCCTCGAAGCTGTTCACCGCCGCCGACCACATAGCGGCCCTCCACCGGGAGAAAGCGGACTGGCGGTTCCCGGATTCGGACACGACGGGAACGCTGCAGCTGGTGTTCTGCGACATCGGGACACCCACCGCGGACGGGCCGAGGACCTACGGCACGCTGGCGGACGCTCTCGTCGATCGGGGTGTGCCCGCCGACCGTATCGAGTTCATCCACGACTACCCGTCGGCGGCTGAGAAACAGGACCTGTTCCGCCGCTGCCGGGAGGGGGACGTGTCCGTGTTGGTCGGGTCAACATCGAAGATGGGCACGGGCGTCAACGTCCAGACACGCCTCTCCGACGTTCATCACCTCACCTTGGATTGGAAACCGGCGCTGATGGAACAGCGGGAGGGTCGGGGCCTGCGGCCGGGGAACCTGTGCCCCGAAGTGGGTGTCTGGTATCACATCGGGGAAGGCACCAGCGACGTGATGCAGCTGTGCGTCCTCCGGAACAAGGACGCGTTCATCCGCCAGTTCATCGAGGGCAGCGAACGGGTGATCGACGTGTGCGGCACCAATGAGGACACCCTGACCTACGACGACATGATGGCCCACGCCACCGGCGACAGCCGGGCCGTGGCCCTCTCGGAGGTGGCCGCCGAGGTAGCGACACTCCAACGCCAACGGAACGCCGCCCGGGTAGCGGTACGCCAAGCCACCGACCTGCACCGCTACACCGAACAGCGCCTCGCCATGTCACGGTCCGTCTACAACGAACTGGGCGGGTATTCGGTGGTGTCCCCCACCGCACCGTTCGTCGAACAAGACGGGCACCGCCCACTCAACCGCCAAGACGCCACCGCTCTGCTCGCCCGGGCCGCGTACCAACGCTGGCGGACAGCGAACTACGCCTACACCGACCAGGCCGAAACGATCGCCAAGGTCGGTGACGTTCCGATATGGGTTCGCTCCCGTGGACGCCTGACTACGCTCGGGGTCGGCCCGCCCCTGGCGAAGCTGTCAACCAGCCTCCAAGGCGGCCAGGTCATCAACGCCCACAACGCCGCCTGCGGCCGCCCCGTGCACGGCACCGTCCCCGACCTGGAACGGCGGGTCCGGAACCTGCTCAAGGACATCCCCGCTACCCGCGCCGCCGCAGGCCAGCGCATCCCCCAGCTGGAACGGACCCTCGAATCCACAACCAAAGCGGTAAACAAGGCATGGCCACATCACCAACTGCTAGCCCGCAAGACGGCACAGATGGAAGCGATCCGCCGAGACATCAACGAGAACCCGATAGAGCGGCCCGTACCCGACGTGCCGGTACCGACACGGGCGATAGCCGAAGCGTTCGCCGCCGGCGAGGACGTGGCAGCACTCCTGGACCTGCTCGAAGTTGAGCATCGGGGACCGGAGGACCAAACCTCCGATCTGATCCTGACCGCCGACCGGACCGTTGAGGAAGTGGACAGCCCAGACACCGACCGGCTAGCCCACCTGAGTCCGTCGCTGTCGCTGTAACCCCTTAGCCGCCTTGTGCTTCGTCACCGTCCGGCGCTGGCGGCTGCTGGGGGCGGCAGTCTCAACTTTGGCGGCGGCGGCCTGGGCGCCGCGTTGGCGTTCACGGCGGGTTCGGGTTCGGGCTGGTGCGACGATGGGGATTCGGTGGTCGTCGAACACGGCGGTCAGCTCGAGGTGGCCGCCGAGGCTTTCTACTACTGCCCGGACTGTGGACACCAGGTGGTCTTCGGTACGTTCCATAGCCGCGACGGCCGGTTGTGCCCGGTCGAGGCGGCGGGCGAGCTCGGCTTGGGTCATCTCACGGGCTCGCCGGAGCTCTCGTAGGTTGTGCGCCGCCAGCGTATCCCACGCCTCCTGTTCGAGGGCATCAACGCGGGCGCGCCGTTCGGGGTCGTTATCTATGTGGCTTACTAGGTCGCTGAACTTGCGGGCTGCCATCAGTGTCATCTCCCCTTCTCTCTGAGTTTGACCGGTAGCTCCCCTTACGGGTCATCTAACCCTGCCTCCCTGCGGCACCGTTCGTAGCGGCTGTCCGCCTGGGGTAGGAAGGCCAGTGGGCAACCTGGTGCGAGTTGTAGTTTCCGCCCAACAGCAACACGGCAGCGCGGCGGGGGTCGAACACGAACAGTATCCGCATTGTGGCTTGCTTGCTCCTCGAGGACGCAACTCCTTCATGTTGTGGAACCTCGAAGTAGCGATCCGATCCACGAACGGCCTGCCCAGCGTCAGACCCTCAACGGCCAGAACCCTCATGACAGCTGCGATCTCCTCCTGTTCGGTGCCGGTAAGCGCCATGAACCAGATGTCAAACTCGGCGACGGTGAAGATCGACCACCTGATCTCACCATTACAAGGCGGACTGTAAGACCTTCGAAGCCGGGCCGGACGGTGGCCCTCCTCATTTCCGCGGTCTAGCAACTGGCAAAAGTAGGGGCGGAGCAACACTCCAGTGGTGATACTCACAGGCTATTTGCGTTGCAAAGCGTTGCAGTGTTAGAGTCTACGGATAGCAAGAAATGGTCCATTTCTGTGTGGGCTTCGGAGGTAGGCGTGTTCCGTGGTAGAGCCGCACGCCTCGCAGCGGCGGGCGTACTCGTCGCCGCAGCGGTGGTGTTGGTATTGCTGTTCGGCCGCGCTCCCCCACCGGCCGTTGTCGGAGTCCTGTTCGCCACCGAGCCGTGGCCGCGGGGGACCGCAGGCGAAGTTGTTGTTATCGACGTCCCCGAGTCCCTAGCCCCGTTGTTCGTGACCCCCGACGGACTGGGCAACAGCGTGGCCGCCCTCGACATCCCCCGTGGGACGTTCATCACCGCCGAGATGCTCCGACCGCCCGGGCCGCTGCTCGGCCAAGAAGGGCTGACCAGTCTGCGCCTGGGGGTCGCGTCCAACCTGTGGCCCGACCCGGGCCCTGCCAGCGGCGACGAAGCAGTGGTCGGCATAGCCGCCGAAGCGTGCGCCATCGCCGTCACCGAACTAGTGGACGTGGCTGCAGGGGAGGGCACAGTGACCGTCGCGGTCACCCCCGCCGTGGCCGTCGAACTCATGGCCCAGTCCAACCTGGCGGTATGGCCACCGGTAAGCGGGACATGGCCCGAGTGTCTACGCCCCGAACCTCCCGAACCGATCCTGACGGTACCGCCAGGCACCACCAGACTGGCCCTCGCCGCGACCTCCGATCTGTGGCCGCCGCCCGGGCCACAACCCGGAGACCGGGCCGTGGTCGCCCCCGCCGCCGACGCCTGCGCCCTGGCCGTGACCCACCTACTGGACGTGAACGCCGCCACAGGCGCTGTTGTCGTAGCCGCCGCCGCCGACGACGTGGCCGCTCTCCGAGCCGTGGAAGGCCTCTCCGTATGGCCGGCGGGCAGCGTGGACTGGCCATCATGCGGCCCCGACCGGTGGCGACTCCACTCCGGAGTACCCGAGGGATCAACCCCACTACAGATCCTGGTCAACCCCACCTACTTCCCACCGCCCGGCCCCTCCGCCGGCGACCTGGTGGCGGTAGGACACTCCGACGAGGGTTGCGCCTGGTTGGTCACCGAACTGCTCGCCGCCGAGGGGGGGTCCGTCAGTCTGGCGGTCACACCCGACGTGGCCATCCGACTCATGGCCGAACCCGACCTGGCGGTGTGGCCACCGACCACCGAAGGCACCTGGGACATGTGCGCCGATCAGCCCGACGCTCCGCAGCCCGACCCCGAACCGGCCACCGAGACTCCTCCCGTCCCAGCCGAGGACACAACACCAGCCGAGGGCACAACACCGGGCGAGGAGGGCGGGTAGATGCTGCTCGTTATCAAA
Organism: bacterium; assembly: GCA_028821235.1. Lineage (NCBI taxonomy): Bacteria > bacterium. The sequence continues at coordinate 8,899 of JAPPGV010000032.1, read as the reverse complement.
GACGGCAGGCTCGCCCCGGAAGTGACCAAGTGGGTCGCCCGAAACCTGACCGACGGAGTACGCCACAAGGAGCGGGGAGTGGTTCTGGTCGAGACGCTCGGCGACGAGGCGCTGCGGACAGCGCGAGGGCAGGTGCTCGTGGTGCGCTCGGACATCGATTACGACCGTCTGCTCGCTGCGGCGGCCGGCGCCGCGGCGGTCGCGCTTATCACCAAGGGCAAAGCACAGAACGTCAGGGCCTGGCTCGACCTCGACACTGGCGCTGGGCACCGGGTGCCTCTGGTGGTCGTGATGGTCACCGACGAACCCGTACCGGACGTGGCTCTACTAGCCGCCACCGCCGGCGCCACCGCGATACGGAACGTCCGCCCGGCGCCGCACCGGAAGGCGATCAAGCAGCTGCGCCGCACGGGCCGGAGCCTGGCCCCCTACGCCGTGCAGCCCCGACGCTTCGACGCGTGCGACTCGGCTACGCACCGGGCGGGAGCACGCCAGCAAGCCGAGGACATACTCGCCGACCTGCTGAGACGCGACGATGTGGAGGAGTACCAGGTGTTCGCCGGGGGGCGGATGCAGATCCAGTACGACGACGGCCGCCGCGAGGAACAGGCGTCCCCGTTCCCCACCGACCACGCACTGGCGGAAGCGATCAGGTTCTTAGCCACGTTCGGAGGCGACCGCCCCGAACGCTTCGACGAGCAGCATCCCCGCCTCGACATGAACCTGAAGGACAGGTGGCGCCTCCACGCTGAGGGTTTTGTGGTGAAACCGATGTACCTCGCGCTCCGGTCGAACATGGGCGGGCGGCGTTCGCTAGCGGAGTTGGGATTCGCTGACGAACGGCTGAACGGGCTTCTGGTGGCAGCGAGCGCCGGAACGCATCGTGCGAACGTGATCGCCGCCGCCCAGACGAGCGGCGGCAAAACCACCCTGGTCCAGGCGATCCTGGCCCACACCCCTCCACACGAGAGGGTGGACACCATAGAGGACGTCCCCGAGTTGCGCCTAGCCCACTACGGCATCCACCGTCTCACCTTCGAGAGACTGACCCGCGACGCCAACGCCGACGGCGTGGGCGAGCTGACCATGGCGGACCACATCCGGCAGGCCAAGCGCGGCAACGCGTCGAAGGTCGTCGTGGGAGAGATACGCGGCGCAGGGGCCGACGCCCTCTTCGACGCCATGTCGTCGGGGATGAACGGATGCCTGGCAACGCTGCACTCCCCGCCGGGTACAGGTGTGCTGAACAAGATGGTGGCCTACGCCGCGGCGGAAGGCTCACCCGAACAGTACGCCCGCCGTCAGATAGCGGCCGGCGTGCACCTACTGGTCTGGCTGGGCGTCAACAACCGCAACGAGAGGGTGATCGCCGACGTAACCGAGATCGTAGGCATAGACGACTCTGGCATGCGCATCCGGACGAACTGCCTTTGGCACCTGACCGAGGGCGACCGGTGGGCACGGCCCGTAGGCCGTCCTCAAAACCCGGTGGTAGCCGCCCTCTACAAGTCGGTGGACATCTCCCTCCACGACATGAGCGAACCCCGCACCGACCGGCCCCTGCGGGTGGTGGACTCCGGAGGCGAACGGTGAACCCGACCGGGTGGATCGTCACGGCAACGGCCCTAGCCGGTGTGGGCCTCGTCCTGTGGCCCGACCGCCAGCCGGTACCCACCCTGCTGGTGATGCGAGCCGCCCGGACGCGGCAAGCGGTGCGGGAGACCCGACCGGCGACGGTGCTCGGCCCCGCAGGAGCGGCGACGGTGGGAGCCGCCGTCGCTGTTCAGTGGGGCATGATCCTCGCCCTAGCCGCTGTGATCCTCTACGGCGTCGGCCTGTGGGCACTGTCGCTGCGGGGCCGCAGCGCCCGCCGGACCCGCCGGACCGAACGGATGGCACGGCTGACGACGGTGCTCGCCAACCAGGCCTCCACCGCCACCACGGTCGGCGAGGCGTTGACCCGCGCCGCCCCACTAGCGACGGGCAGCGTCGGAGCGGCCGCGCAACGCCTAGCCCGCGGCTACCAGGAAGGGGCTGTAGCGGACGCCTCCCGCGAGTTCGTCACGGCCGTCCCGGTCACAGCGGCGGTGTGGCTCACCGACGTGCTCCTCGCCTCCGGGAGGGGCAGCGGGCGGGTGGCCGACGTGCTGAGCACTCTAGAGACCCTGGCTGCCGCCGACGCCGACGACGCCCGACACTTCCACCGCCATGTAGCCGCGCAGATGATCCCTACTGTCACCGCTCTCGTCCTCGCAGTGGGGACCGTTGGGGGCATAGCGGCGTGGCTGCCCGACTACGGTCTCTGGCTGCTCAGCCCCACCGGCCAGCGGATCTCGCTGGTCGGGTCGATGGCGATCGCCTTCATGTGTGCCCCCATGTTCGCCGCCGCGGCGGCTCGGATGCGGTCATGATCTGGCTGGCGGTGATGTCACTGGTAGCGCTGGCCGTGGTGCTGGTGCTGACTGACCCCCCCGTGTACGACGACGCCGAAGACATAGCCGCGGCCGGCTGGTCACCCGCCCTGTTCACCGTTCTATCGGCTGTCTGCACCCTGGCGGTGACCGTAGCCGTGTTCGCTCTCGTGGCAGCGACCACCGGGGCGAGAGCGGCCCCGGCTATCGGGATCGCCGCCGGGGCCTGGATGCCGCTGCTGCTGCCCCCTCGGCTGCGCCAGATCGTGCGCGACTCCCACAGCCGCCGCCAGGCCAGCGCCCTCCACTCGTGGCTGCGCCGGGTCCGCCTCTACACCGCGATAGGGATGCCGCTGCGCCAGGCCTCTGTGGAAGCCGCCCACCAGACCACCGAACGGGCGTTCACGCCCGTAGCGTCGGCTATCGCCACCGCCCTCGAGGGAGGCCGCGACCCCCTGACCGCCGCTGCCCAGCGGGTTAGCGGCGCAGCCGCCGAGACGCTGCTCGGAACCGTCGACACAGTAGAACGCAGCGGCGCAGCCGCCACCGAACTTATAGACCATGTGGTGGACCGGGCGATTGCTGTGTACGCAGCCTCCGGCGCCGAACGCACCGACCAGCTCGGACGCACCACCGGAACCCTAGGGGCAGTCATCGTCGCCGTGGCCGTGGCGATGCTCATGTTCGGAATCGCAGCATCGATCAACACGGGCGGCGTGGCCGCACCGTGAGATAAGGGAGGAACGCTATGGATAGATCAGTCGGGGTAGTGCTCGGCATCGTGTTCACCGTGCTCAGCATGATCGCCGCCGCCGCCATCATGTGGGGCACGTTCGAGGACGGCCAACAACAGATCGAAGATGTGAACCCCTACGCCGGGATCACAGTCCAGGCCGTGTGCACCGCGGCAGGCGGCACATGGACAGTCGGCAACGCTGTCGGCTCGCAGTGCCACGAATAGGCACAGAGCGTGGAGCAAGCGGTAGCCCTACTCAAGCTTGGTGTCGTGTGGCTGGCGCTGGTGACGACGGTCCTGTCACTGTTCTTGTCCTACACGTCCCGCCTCGATGCCCGCTCTGCCGCCCGTTCCGCGGCCTACGCTGCCGCTACCGTCCTCGGACGAGACTGGAACTGCCAAGCAACCGGAACGGACTGGACCAGAGCCGAGACAGCCGCGGCGGAAGCCTCCGGCCACCGACTCGCCGGAAACCGGAGGCTCATAGTCACCGACTTCGGACTGTCCGCCGACACCGCCACCTGCACCGTGCTCGCCGTGCTCCAGGTCGTACCTATCAGCGCCAGCCGGTGGTGGTGGACCGATCCCGTCCATGCCATGGCATGCGCCCCGACCAGGGCAAGCGGTCTGCCCCTACCAACCGCCTGCGGGCAGAGGGCCTGACATGGACGAGGCAGTCGGCGGAGTGCTGGCGGCACCTGTCATCCTCCTCGCGATCCTGACCATGGCCACCGTCGTCGAGATAGCCGACCGCCGTGAGCAGCTCGCCACAGCCGCTCACCGCGGCGCTGTGAACGCAGCCGCAGGCGTGTACGCCGACGCGTCACCAGCCGAGGTGCGAGCCGGGGTGCAGGCAGGCGACGACGCAGCAACCGCCGCGTCACAGGTGTGCGCCGACCAGCTGGACGTGACAGTCGAATACTACGACCAACGGATCAGCGGCTGGATGCCTTCCTCCCGGTACGAAACGAGCACCGTCTGGGTCGGGACCACACCCAACCTGACCGAGGCGCGGGTCACAGTGGAATGCTGGCTCCTGCCCGGCCCCATGCCAGGACTGACCCCCCGAGTAAGCCACCAGGCCCAAGTGGCCCTACCGACCGCTCCGCCGGTGTCCGCTGCCGCTCCGGACACCGACCCGTTCAGCGGGCTACAGGAGGAACGGTGAGGTTCTCCCTCACTACGGTCAGCATGGCCGGCATGATCGTGTTCGCCATGCTGTACCTAGCGGACTACGCCACGTGGGTTCGGGGCCAAGAACTCGCCTACGAGATAGCAGCCCGCGACTACTGGATCACCCTCGCGGACTGCGCCGACGACCTCGTGTGCTCCGCGAACGTGCCCGACACCGCCTGCCGACACACCAACGACGCTATCGAAGTCACCGCCGACCTCGGCCACCGCCGCCGCTTCCCGTTCGGAGCGGTCCCCATCAAGGCATCCCTATGGTTCGACGCCGCCGCTTACTCGGTCAACGTAGCTGCTGTACCTCCATGCGGGCCGTAGTCTACGTCATCCGCCGCTGGGACACGGCCGACGGCCGGGCCAACATCGGGCGCTGGGCCGTCGCCGTGACCATCATCGCCGGCTACGCCCTCTCTGTCCGCTGGCTGTGGTCCCACGACCTCATCCCCTCCCGACTCGCCGACCTGACAACACCCTGGCAACGAATCCGCCAACAAGGCGAACCCGACGAAACGCTGATCCCCCTCGCCATAGCCCTCGCCCTCCTCGCCACCCTCCCCCTGGTAGCCCGAGCCGCCCAAACAATCCACGCCCTCCGCCCCTGGCAACCGCACAGCGGCGGCCGCTACCTCGCCCGCACGTCGGAACCGATACCGATCCCCGCCGCCTCCTGGTCCCAATTCACACAGCAGTTGCTGCTCGACCGGGCCCGCGCCGAGTCCGAAGACAGCGGCCACCCGGGTTCCGGCACCGTGCAGCGGCTACTCACACCCAGATCCGCGCCCGAACAACCCGACCCAGACCCTCCCGACGGCGCCGAAGTGTCTCAGCCAGAAACACCACCGTCGGCGCCGCCACCAGCCCCCGAACCACCGTCACCAACACCCATCCTCACCGACCGACTCGCCGCGGCTGTCCTCGAGATCACCCCGGATCCGGATCAGCCTACGACGCCGCCCGCCGTATGGCAGGGAGCGGCGGCAGCCGGGGGGCCTGTGGACACGACAGGTGAGGAGGTAGCCGAGGCGGTCGGGATCCCCAAGGTGCGTCTCCTGAGGTTGTGTGGGGACGAGTGGGGGATGAAGCTTCCAAGATACAGTTTGCTGGCGCTGATAGCGTACCGGGGCGAGGCTACGGTGGCCGAGGCGCATCGGGCGTTGGACACGTCCAAGTCGGCGGCGAAGTCGCTGCTCTGGCGGGCCAGCAGAGCGGGATGGGTGACCTGGGACGGCCGCCAGTATTGGCGCTTGGCTGAGGGGGTCGTCACAGATGTAGCTGCTCTGAACGCTGCCGTGCTACGCGGCGAGGAAGAAGTAGCGGTAACGCTGGCCGAGGGGCTGGGCCGGCCGCTACACCGGGCAGAGGGACCCATGGCTGCTTGGATCGACGACCCGATCTACGCCATCAGACGTTCCGTCCGGGCCGACCTGGTGGAAGAAGCCGCCAACGCCCTGGCCGCTGCCGTTGAGAAGTGGCCGCACCGTGTGGCCTTCCGCTCCGCTGTGGACAGGATCTACGGTGACGCCGCTTAGTGGCATCGCCGCCTGTCTGCGAGGGCCGCTGGACCCATTCTCCGTCTTCGCTGCGGTGTATCGGCGGCGCGGGCGGCGAGTTGTGTCACTAACGGTTATCACCTTCGTCTCCGAAGGCATCCAAAGGCCGCTGCCAACCAGCTAAGGAGACAGAGGATGACCACAAACCGCAACCTCAGATTGTGGATAGCCGTCCTGCTGCTAGGGGTATTCGCTCTCGCCGCCATAGCTGCCTGGGACCTGTTCCTCCGGCCCGCCGACGTAGCGCAGCCGGTGCAGCCCACCACAGCAGGAGTGACTCCGGCTACGACCCGACTCGAGGCCGCCGACCTGGCCGCCACCACCATCACTACACCGGCCGCCACGACCGGCTCTGCGGTGCCGCCCACTACTACCACCGCATCCACTACTACCACCACGAGTACCACGCCGACTACGACTACTACGGCCGTGGAGTTGGTCGAAGACGAGGGCTGGCACACCCATCAGGACGGCGAGGTGCATACCCATGACCACGCTCCGCCGCCCACCTTTGTGGTGGACACGAGCGGGGAGGGCTGCCCGTACGGAACGTACACCGACCGGCACCGGGTCCCCGACCAGTGCGTCCTCGACCGCCTCCAGGAGATCTTCTCAGCGGTCCTCGCCGGCACCCACGCTGAGCGGATGGCTGCTATCCGCGACGGCAACGACCTCGGCCCCGTTTTCGCCGGGCTCGAAGCCTTTGTGGACGAGAAGTACCCGGACTACTTCAACGGCTGGCGGGACGCGGACCTGCGTGCCTGGTTCACCGTCACCGTCGAGGGTGCCATGTGGCAGGGGCCAGAGCGGTTGGGGGTGCGGTGGCGGATCGCTCGTGAGGACCTCGACCCGGTCGCCGAGCGGTGGTACCTGGCCCCGGCGGTGTGGGTCGACGGGCAGTGGTGGGTGTCCCGGTCAGCCTTCTGTCGAGCAATGGTGAGCCGAATGGAGGGCGGGACGGCCAGCCCATCCTGCCCACCCGATCCGCGGCCCGGTATCCCCGCTGAGGAGGAAATCCGAGCGGGCGGCATAGCGGTCTACGACCCCGAGGACCTGCCCGGCGCGGAGCGCATCAAAGTGAGCGGCGGGGCCGACATCTGGTGACCCGCCGGCCCCCGTCCGCTCGCGGCCGCCGTGCGTCCGCTCGCGGCCGCCGTGGCCTGGTCGCCGGCGGTGTCGGCTGTCTGGTGGTGGCTGTGGGTTTGCTGGTGGCTGTCCAGCGGCCGCCGGGAGCGGAGGCGCACGGAACCCACGAGGGGCTCCAGACTTACTACACCTGGAGTCCCGGCAGCGTAGTCACCAAGTATGCCACCCAGTACCAGTACAACCACCAGGAACGGTTCGAGATCGACGGGCAGTGCGTCGACTGGGGACCCGGGCCGAACGGGTTCCCGATCTGCGTCCGACGAGGGACATCGTCCGTATACTGGGCTTTCTGTACCGGGTGGGGGCCGAACACGAGTTGTGGGCATACGCCGTCCCGGCGGGATGCTCACTTTACGGGCCACAGTTCGACCCGCACCGGTAGGAGCCGGCAGGTAGTCGTCGGACGGGAGTGCTCGGCGGGGGGTAGCAGCACGAACACTTCTTCTCCGGGGGGTGGTGGGTGGCGAACCTCCGCGCCGTCCACAGGAGGCCGGTGCGGGTCTTGGTCCGGGTCCGGTACCCACACGAGCCCGTCCACGACAACTACCTCAACAACGACTACACAGCCACCTCCGGATCCCGACTCAGACCCAGACCCGGATCCCTCCACGACGTCCACCACGCGGTACCGCCCGCCGACAACACGGCCCACAACGACCACGATCCGGCCTCCGCCGACCACGACACAGCCCACAACGACCACGACCACCACAATTCCGGCGGGTTGGTCGGATGGGTGTGATTGGGTGTTCGAGGAGGGCGTGTCGGTGACGCGGTTGCTGCCGGTGGCGCCGCCTGCGGCGCTGTACGTGTGGTCGGGGGACGAGCCGACCGGGATGCGGATGCGGTACGTGAACGTGGACGGCGTGTGGGCCCAGCAGCTCTCGGGCACCCCTACGGCTGTGGGGGTGTGGACGGGGACGCTGGCTGCGCGCAACCCGACCCCTGATGGTGTGACCGACCTGGACTGCTCGTTTGAGGTCATTTCGGGTACGGCCGAGTGCTCGTTGACGATCCCTAGCGACCAGATGGACTCGGTGCGGGCGGCGGTGGGATGGCAGACGGACGTGGCCGGTTCCGGACCCGGCGGTTCCAGTTACACGATCACTACGGGTGACCCGGCGGCTGGTGGTGGTTCTCCTCGGGTCTGGCCTTCGTGGGCGGCGGATGCCGATTTGACGGTGACTGACACTTCGGGGTGTGTGTGGACGATGACCGAGGTCATTTCGTCGGCGCATCCGCTGTTCGTCTGGTACGCCCCGGATCGAAGCACCGTACGCAGCGTGTCCGCAGGCCTGGGGGCGCAGTGGGACGCGATGACGACCGCGCAACGGCAGGAGGTCGAGCGGGCGGGCCGGGCGCTTCTGTCCAGGGTGGGGCTCGGCGCACCTGAGGACAATCTGTCGGTGGGGGGCAGCTGCGCGTCGGGCGACGACCAGGAGCACGACTGTGTTTGGGGGATCCCGTTCCCCGGTGTGTGGCAGTGGGCTCTGATCGTGCGATATGAAAGCACCGAGGACGGCGCTGACCGTGACCTGACGGTGATGTCTGGAACGTCGAGGTTCTGGAAGTTTGCCGACATCGCCGGCTAGCGCTCTGCTGGACGGACGTGGCTCCTGAGCCTCTGTTCTTAAGCGTGATCCGGGGGACAAGCCTTGGCGCTCTCGAGGCTGTCGAGATCCTCCCGATCCCGACCAGCCATCTGGCCGACCGCATCGAGGCGCTGCTATCCGCCTACACCACAAGAATGAACTCCACTCCATCCTTACCGAGCTGGAGGGCATCGTGTCCGGTACAACGAGGTCCTCAACCGAGTGGAGTCCATTCTTGTGGTGTATGGGGGGTGAGGGTCCTTTGATTTAGGTGAC
>JAPPGV010000031.1 GCA_028821235.1 bacterium | reverse complement strand
ATGACTCCATTATCTCCCAACTAATCGAGTCTCCGAGAAAACCGGGGCGATTCAGATACCAACCACCCAACCGATCCGCCCGGCTAGGACCCTCAAACCGAGGCGCCCACCACAACCGCACATACTCCCCCACCCCCGATCACCCCCCGAACCGGGCAAGGAAAAACAACAACCTAACCACCACCACCCTCACAACGACAGGATACCACACAACCTGTCGCTGAAAGAGAGCCTACGCCCGCCAGATCGTGGCCCTGACGAGCGTGTCAAGTTCCCTCAACAGAGCCGCTGCTGCCCTTGACATGACTCTCACCGTCAACCTGGCTCGGGCGGACTGACTCCCGCCGGACCCCTCCGGCCCAGCGAACACCCTACAAGCCCTAACAAGCCGCGCTAGCTGTCCGGTCGCGCAGAGCGGCGAAACGTTCCCACAGGTGGTTCTCGGGATCCGTGGGCGGGCTCGAGTGGAGTTCATTCTTGTGGTGTACGGGGGTAGGGGTCACCCTGGTCGGCCTAACGGTCTGCCGTCAAGGGATCGAGAGGCGGCCAGGCCCTCAGGGCTGGGGATCACGGATCAAACAAGAACGGGCCGCCGTCCGGGAAGGATACTGGGAGCAGCCCAGATTCGGGCCTGGTGGCCATCGAGGGGGGCCAGGGCCTGGGGATCGGCGGATCGCGGTTAGTGGACGGCACCCATGATTCGACCGCTGCGGCAGCCCCTGGCCCCGTTCCTACCCAACCCGACGGGCCCGTGGCCCTCTCTTTCCAATGCCCCCGACCGCTTCCCAGCCCTCTACGTTCGGCGCTCCAAGCGCATTGGAGCCGATACCGTTCCCGCTGGCGCTAGAGCATCGACCACCAGGGGCAGGCCCTCGGTTAGCCGGAGCCGGCTACTAGCCGAACAGGAAGTCCAACAGCATCGGCCAAATCCACCGGAACAGGAAAAAGCCCGCCACCAAAACCACCAGGATGCCCAGCCCGAACCCGAGAGCGGACGCGAACGCACCCACAAACTCCCGGCTCCGTTACCGGCCCCGCCACCAGCGGCAAAACCCTCAGGCCCTCGGGACCGGCAAATCGAACGAATACCCGCGGCGCCGGCGGATGGAGCACCGGGGCGGGCTAACGCACCTGGTGGTCGACGTTATCGAAACAGGCAGTGATGTCTCCCTCGATGACCCCATTCGTAGTTCGACGGGTCTACTTGTGTAATGGTGTGGAGGTATGAAGCAGTCGTGGCGGGTTGTGCGCTGGTTGCTGGCCGACCGCTGGTGGATTCAGTGGATTCCGGTGGGATGGGTCCGCTGTCGGAGCGACACCCGATGAGCGTCGGTGCCGGGTGGGCAGGTTGTTGATGGTCATTCTGCGCGGGACAGGCTGTCGATCCAGTCGTAGATGTCTTGTTCCCGCCAGCCCACGGCGCGGGTACCTTCGCCGCCGAGCCGGATCGGTGGGGGGAACGTCCCGTCCTGTTCCCGACGCCAGATCGTGGTTCTGCTCAACCCGGTGATCTCCAATACTTCGGGCAGTCTCACCACCCGCCCACCCCGCAGAGGCGGTATCAAGCGTCGACGGCTGACACCCGGCTTCTGGTTGTGGGTTTGGTTTCTCATCCGCATTCCCTTGCTGTTGCTCCTTGCCGGCGATCCTGTGCCGGCTCTTCAGTCCGTGGTCTCTGATCCGATGTCGGGGGCGGTCAGGCTCTGTTGTCGTAATCGAACATACCCAAGATGACCCGCAGCCCGGTCGCGTATCCACCCCCTTGGCGTCGCGCTCATGCGCGACCGGTCGCGCTTCCACCCCCCAGCGGTCGCGCTTCCGGTCGCGCATCCCTCTGACATGGGGGGGGGGGTTGCCGGCTGTTCAAGAGGCAGGAGGCCCTGATGGTGCTGGGGGTTCGGCAGCAAGCTGAGAACTGCGGACCCGTTCCTGGGGAGCATATGTCCGGGCAGCACGCCCGCTCAGGGGGACACACGTCCCTGCCAGGCCTCTGGGGTAGCACGCGGCCCGGCCGGGTGGTCTCTGCTAATCCCCCACCCATGAACGACCCTGCGCCTCGAACCAGCCATGTACCGCGCGTTCTGCCCGCACGAGGGTACGCCGCAGCCGGGAACGGCCCCGCTACGACCGAGCAGACGTGTTGGAGATTCCGGACGGCGGCGTCATAGCCCATATCGGCGTGGCCACACCCGACGGACCGCTCGTTCTCCCGATGCCCCACGGCCGCTACGACGGCGGGGGCAGATAATGTCGGTGATGCTTGCGGTTCTCTGCTTCGGATTCGTACTCCTTGACTAGCGCCGGCACCGTCTCGAGGCCTACCTCCTCCGCAGCGGCTACCCGTCGGTGCCCCGCTACGAGTACCCACCGGCGCCCCTCGCCTGCGGGGGCGCCATTTTCCCTGGCCACGGTTACCGGTACTACGATGCCCCGCTCCCCTACCGACTCGACCAATTCGGCCAGGTCACCGAGCCCGACACGTACATTGTGCGACCGGTCTAGGCGTCTGATCGGCACCATCACTAGCTCGTCCATCCAGATCCTCCTATCCCTAATCGTTTCCCGGGGAAACGCTTGCCGGCAGTTGCTGGCGGCGCCAGTACCGTCGTCGGCGGCGCCACCACGGTCGTTGGGCCAACTGTTCGAGCCTTGACAGCCGGTAGATCACGCCCCGGACTTCCTGCTCGAGAGTGCTGGCCCTCGCCCCGATTGCCTCGGCGACCTTGCGGGCATCAGCGGATAGGGCGATCGCTTCCTCGGCTCGGGTCGAGTAGGCCCGCAGTTCGTCCCCGAACCCCCCAATGGCTTCCTACAGTACCTTCCGCATCCGTTCGGCCTCGGCCGTCCAGGCCTTCTCGGCATCGTCGAGGCGGGAGAGGGCGTCCGAACGGCGTTGCCGGTAGCGCGCCGACTTGACGACTTCCCGGGCTTGGCGGTGTGTGGTCCAGCAGGAGTCGCAACGGTGGCGAGCTCCTTTCGGCTGGTCACCTGTCGGGCATGGTTGATTCTCGCCGTGACGGATACCTACGAAACCGGCGCGAGAGACGTCTACGAACTACTGCCAGGCCGCACCAAGCCCCCACTACCGCTCGCAATGCTCGCGACCGAGACCGCCAGAGCCTTCCGCAAACAGGCCGAACGGGCCTTCAACGACGCCGTAGCCTCCGCTTTAGAGCACAGCAACGACGACGAGACCATCCAGCTGCTCGCCGAGCGCAGGCGATACTGGCTGGACCATCTCGATATGCTCATACGGATGTCCGTCCAGAACCCGCCGGCGTAGACTCCGGACATGCCAGAAGACCCATCCAGTCGCGCAGTCCGCTACCGCCAGGCCATCCAGGAGTTCAACGAGGGCTGCGAAGCCGCCACCATGGCGCTCGAGGGGCTCGCTCACGAGATCCGCAAGGGCGGCGCCGACGCCGCCAACCTCGAGTTTGCCTTCTACACCATCATCTGGAGCAACGGTCTGTGAGTCGCCAACGGAGGTGGCCTCATACCAATAAGGATGAGGATCAAAAACACCGCCATGCTGTTGTCTCTGCCCTGCTGGAAGAACTCGCGGAGAAGGGCACACTAGATGGGCTGAGTGACGAACAGTTGGCACAGTTGTACGACTTTCTCGCCTTCCGGATCCGCATGGCAGCTGATTCCACCTTCGGGTTAGGTCTCCTGCTGGAGGATCTCGAAGAAAAGGGTGAGCTTGAAGCCATGGGTGCGGACCAGATCGCCCAGCTACTAGGCGTAGATGCCTCCTTAGCCGACACCTTGTCCGTAGCTTTATGGCAGAGCAAATGACCAGTCGGGGCGCCCTCGGGCACTGGGACATGTTCGACTCATACGACCAGTACGTACGCTCATCGGTTGGCCAGATGGGCCGCGCTGGCCTGGAAGAGTTCTTGGATTGGTTTATACCGGAGGTACTGGGCAACGGCAAGGATGAGCAGCTAGTCCGGGAGATCGAATCGGACTGCCGATGCGCCCTGGAGGAGCTCGGTCTATGAGTGACCGGCTGATATGGGTTGATGTCGAGACAGTAACTCCTCGAGGCCCTTGACGTGAGTGGCCCTGGTGTTGTCGGCCTGCCCTCCGGCTGGTCCTGTCAAGGTCAGTTTGGAAGTCGCCTCGAAGCCGGAGCCTGGTTGTTGAGGTAGTTGGCCCAGTCGTTCATGAGTTGGCGGCGCCGGTCGAAGAGGTCGCTTCTTTGGTAGGCGGCTTCTACCCGGTCGTTGTTGACATGCGCTAGGGCGAGTTCGCAGATTTCTCGTGGTGTGTCGGTGAGTTCGGCTGCCCAGTCCCGGAAGCTTGATCGGTAGCCGTGGGGCACTGCGGGGATGTCATGTTCCCGCAGCAGCTTGGGGAGGGTCGCGTCGGACAGTTCCCGTCCCGTGGCCGAGGGGAACACCAGCCCGCTGCGGTCCCGAAATCGTTGCGCTTCTGCCAACAGTTCGAGAGCGCGGGTGGGGAGGGGCACGCGGTGTTGGCGGCCGGTTTTCATCCTGGCAGGGGGGATCGTCCACGCCGCTTCGTCCAAGTCCATTTCGTCCCATTGGGCGCCCCGCACCTCGCCTGAGCGGCACGCGGTGAGGACCAGGAACTCGAACGCCAGGATCGTGGTCGGATAGGCGCCGGAGGCGCGCACGGTGGCGACACTCGCCGCTACGTCGGCATGTGGCAGCGCCCGGTGATGTAGGCGCCGTCCCATGTTGGAGGGCAACGCGGCGGTGATAGCATCCCCCGCCGGGTTGTCTGTCCGATAGCCCTTGGCGATGGCCCAACGCATCACCGCGCCGATACGCTGCCGTACCCGCCTCGCGGTTTCGGGGCGGGTATGCCAGATCGGCAGCAGACAAGCCATCACATCCGCGGTGGTGATCCGATCCACCCCCCGCCGTCCCAACCTCGGATACACGTAAGCAGTGAGCGACGACCTCCACTGAGCTTCTGACTTCCCGCCCCGCTTCCACCCCACAGCGTGAATAGCGATAACCTCCTCAGCCGCCTGCTCAAAGGTGGGTACCCGGCTACCGCGGGGGTCGAGACCCTTCTCGATCGTGCGCCGGTTCGCCAGGGCTTTTTGGCGGGCTTCGGCCAAAGAGACGATCGGATACGCGCCGAGGCCGATGTTGGTGACCCGCCCATGGAAACGGACCCGCTGGCTCCACGTCTTCGACAACCGCCCGTTTGATGTGGGTTTGACTAACAAACTCAGCCCGTAGCCGCCCCGTCCGTCGCCGTAACGTCCCGGTTGGGTGACTGTACGCACGAACGCGGCTGATAAGATCCTTGGACGCTTCACCCGCCTGATCCCCTCATTTCGGTTATCACCTATGGTTATCACTTTACCGGTGGGATTAGACGATACCCCCGGAAACGTCAAGAACCAAATAAACACCCCACAACCAGGCCATACACAACACCAACGGAACACTCAGCAACCACCTGACACCAACAAACGGCGGTCACCCCCTCCGCCCTAACGACCGGCCCGTCGGGTTCTCATGGCGGAACCGGTTGGTTCAGGCGCAGATCGGCAGCCGGGCGTTGGCCTTCCACCTGGTGTTGAACTGCCACGGGACCTCCCTGCTGACGATGCGGTCCCGGGCCTGCCACCACAGGTTGGCCCACTCGCCGGGGTCGGTGAGGACCTGTTCGGGGTGGGCCTCGCTGCGGGCTATGAAGCCGGGGAAGACCGAGCGGCCGGTGGGCTGGCCGATCGGCTGGTAGCGGAGGTCGAAGCTCCAGCGGACGCCCTCGCTGCGGTTGTCGAGCGAGGCGTGCTCGGTCAGCTTGTGGAGCAGCACCACCCCGCCTGCGCCCACCTCAAGGGGGACCACCCGATCCCAGTCGATGATCGCCTCGGGTATGTATGTGGTGGCGGAGGCGGCGGTTCCGGGGCAATGCATGGTCAACTCCTCCCGGTGGCTGCCGCGCTCCACGATCAGGCACCCGTTCTCGACGGTGGTGTCGGTGACGGCCACCCAGACAGTCAGCATGTCGGTGTCGTCGGCCTCGGGGTTGATGACCCCGTTGTCCTGGTGCCACGTCGTGGCGGCGATGTTGGAGTCGGTGACGGCGTCGGGTAAGTAGCGGGCCGGCGGCTTGATCCGGGTGTGCTGGACCGGGTTGGAGTAGATCTCGGGCCCGATGACCGATTCGGCGATGTCGAGCAGGCGAGGGTTGGTGAGGAGGTGGAACACGGCGGATCCGGTGTTCATGGTGTGGCTGTGGTCGAGCTCCTTGACCATCGGTAGGCAGATGTCGAGGTGCTGGTAGAGCGTGTACATGTCGTCGATGTGCTGCATCGCCTCGATGTAGCGCTCGGAGAAGTTCGTTCCACTCGGCGGCGGGATCTGTCCCTGGGACACGAGGCCGGCGGTGACCCGGTCGAGTATCTTCCGGTACTCCTGCTCGATCGCCGCCAGTTCCGCCTCGCCGAGGACGCCCTCGACGACGAGGTACCCGTCCTGGTCGAACTGCTCGAGTTGCTCGACAGTGAGGCCCGACACTCGTCACCTTCACGCGTGGTGTTGAACCGCCAGGCTATACGCGCCGCGGTCGGGCCGGGCGGGATTTCGAGCCCGTACGGCTAGCCGGATCTGGTCGGACCGGCTCGGTCGGGGGATATCCGGATGAGGACGCGGCGCTCCTCGCGCATGGCGGCGCGGTAGTCGTCCCAGTCGGGGTGCTCGCCCGAGAGCAGCCGGTAGTAGTCGATCAGGGCGTCCATCGCCTCGGGCAGGCTGACGATCTCGGCTACCCCGTCGATCTGTACCCACCCGCCGTAGAAGCCATCCGTGAACATGCACACGGACGCCCTCGGATCCCGTCTCAGGTTCTTGACCTTGTAGGCGGTCTCCCTGCTCGATACGACCACGTAACCGTCGGAGTCGACTCCGGCCACGATCGGTGACATCTGCGGTCCGCCATCCGAGCGGTGGGTGAGCAGGATGCCGCGCTGGTTCGCCTCGATGAAGTCACGGGCCTGGTCGATGTCCATAGGCCCCTGACACTACCTTCGGTTGGGTGGTGTCATTCGCGACGCGTCCGAAGGCGGGCCGAGGAACCTACGATATGGCACGGAGGGATGGCCGAGCGGACGAAGGCGTCGGTCTTGAAAACCGATGGGCCCGGCGACGGGTCTCGTGGGTTCGAATCCCACTCCCTCCGCCTATGGCCGAATATTTCCCCAGCTGAGTAGCCTTCCAAACTCGGTCATTACCTTCCGTGTCACTTCGTGCCGGTGGTGTGATTAGGGCAATCGTCGGTAACGGGACTCCTCGCCGGACAGCCTTGGCCGCGGGTGCCGGCAAACGTCCCCCTTTGCCGACTTGGCCGTCGATACGGTCTGGCCCGGAGCCATATCTTGTCCGGTTGATCGAGGAGCACAACGTGGAGATTGATACAGACGTCCTTGCGGCGCCGTTCGAACTCCCGTGTGGAGTCCTGCTGAAGAACCGGCTGGCGAAGGCTGCCATGTCCGATTCCCTGGGGGACGGTGCCGGTCGTCCGACAGATGAACAGGTCGAGCTCTATCGGAGGTGGTCGAACGGCGGCGCGGCCCTGTCGCTGATCGGTGAGGTTCAGGTCGACTACCGCTATCCGGAGAGACCCGGAAACCTCGTGCTGTGGCCGGGCGCCGACAATGCTCGTCTTGCTCGGCTCGCAGATGTCGGATCCACCGATGGCGCCCGGATCTGGCCGCAGCTGGGCCATGCCGGCGCGCTCGCTTATGGTCCGGTTTCCCGACCAGCCGGGCCATCGGCGCTCAACGTCGAGGGCCTCCAGTGCGATGCGCTCACACCGTCCGCTGTCGACGCGTTGCCTGGCATCTACGCCAGGGCGGCTGCACGTGCCCGAGGTGTCGGTTCAGTGGCGTCCAGATACACGCCGGCCACGGTTTCTTGTTGAGCCAGTTCCTGTCGCCGTTGTTCAACCGTCGCTCCGATCGCTACGGCGGGTCGATCGAAGCGCGATGCCAACTCCTGCTCGCCGTCGTGCGGGAGGTTCGTGCGGAGGTGGGTTCCGAGTTCGCTATCGCCGTGAAGATCAACTCGAGCGATCAGCTGGAAGGTGGGCTGGATGAGGACGATGCCCTGGTGGCCATGTCGCTTCTGGGAGACGAGGGAGTGGATCTGATCGACATCAGCGGTGGGACCTACTTCCCGGGCGCTCCGGCAAGTTCTGACCGACGATCTTCGGGGCCGTACTTCGTCGAGTTCGCCCGCCGGGCACGGACTGTCACGGACACACCATTGATGGTCACGGGCGGATTCAAGACGCGACGCGAGGCCGTCGACGCCGTCGCGACCGGGGCGACCGACATCGTCGGGCTCGCGAGGGCGATGGCGCTGGACCCCGATGTCGCTACGAAGTGGCTCGGCCAGGGTGGAGCCGATCCACAGTTCCCCAGCTTCGAGTCGCCCCCCGCCGGAGGAATCACAGCATGGTTCACCATGCGGCTGGCAGCCCTCGCGAACGGCGACGAAGATGACTTCAGGCCTTCGCTCAGCGAAGCGATCGAAACCTATGAGGCTCGCGATGCCGGCCGCATCGCAACATGGGAAGGAACCTTCGGCGGTCCGCTCACGACCCGCAACCATCGAGTGAGATGAGGTCGGCCCGGTATCCGGGGCGACCGCGCAACGCCGCACCGCGCGGGTCCGTCGCCCGCATCCGACGTACGGTTTCTGGCTCTGGCTGGGTAGGCAAGATCGGCGACGGACAGCCGTCATGCCCCCTCCTGACCCGGAAGACCGGTTTCGGTGCCCAAGAGGGAATGCAGATAGTCCGGACACCTCGCAGCTCGGGCCACAAGCTCCGGAATCGTGGCGGTGCTACCGGTACGAGTCGGATCCGTGGGTGCGGCCGGGTGGGTCACGTCCCAGGAGGTCGAGCATGGCGGCGCCGGCGTCCTTGAACCAGTCGAACAGGATCCGCACGTCCGTTCCGACGCAGAAGTGCTTGACGCCCATGTCCAGATACCGCTCGGCGCCTTCCCGATCCCGTAGCTCGGCCCTCGGAGCGACTCCCATCCGGAGCGCGGTGGAGATCACGTGTTCCTCCGCCTCCCTTACCCGCCGGTGGCTCAACTGTCCTGCCAGGCCGATGCTCATCGCGTAGTCCGCCGGGCCGAACTGGACCATGTCCACCCCGTCCACCGCGAGGAGATCCTCCAGGTTCTCCACCGCCGCGTCCTTCTCGATCATCAGCGCTATCACGGCCTGGTCCAGGGCCTCCACGAAGGCCGGGGTACCCGCCTCGAGCACCAACCCGACATCGCGGCGGAGACCGACGCCGTGGCGCCCGCCGGAGTCCGGGGCTTCGGCCCGGACCGCGCTGACGCACTCCTCGACGTCTTCCACGGTGCGGGGATCGGAGAACAGGACGTTCTGGATGCCGGAGCCGATCGCCCGGACCGCCAAATACGTCCGCGGCTCCTGCTCGATCTTCATCATGGCCGACATGTGGTCGAACAGCTCGACCGCCCGGCCCAGGTTCTCAAGGGCGTAGAGGTCGTACGGCCCGTACTCGGCCACGAACTCCACGTAGTCGAACATCCCCGACAGGCCCACCAACTCCACGACCGAAGGCCAGGAGCTGATGAGATGGGTGCCCAGGGTGGCCTGATCGGCATCCAGCAGTTCCCGCAGCCGGTTACGTCGCAACTAGGTCATCTCCCCGGATGGTCGGACTTGTCGGAACGTAGGACCCGACTGGACGGACGGGGCGGCCGATGAGGCCCGCACCCGAGCCGGCCCCGACCGCATGTGTGGCGGAGAGGGAGCCCGCCGTTTACTGGTTTCGTGCCATCCCTCCGTGTTTCGCTTGTGTGTTGTTGTCCCAGGTGACGGTGGGTTTGGTGGGTTCGTTTCGTCTCAGGCCGGTTCGTGTAATCCCGCCTGGAAAGTGATAACCATAAGTGATAACCTTGATAGCGGTACCGGGCGAGGGGGGAAGGCGATGAAACGTCCACGCATCCTATCAGCCGCGTTCGTCCGTACCGTCAGCCAGCCAGGACGGTACGGAGACGGACGGGGCGGCTACGGGCTCAGCTTGTTGGTCAAACCAAGATCAAACGGGCGCCTGTCCAAGACATGGAGCCAACGGGTCCGCCTCCACGGACGCGTCACCAACATCGGGCTCGGCGCCTACCCGATCATTTCTCTATCAGAAGCCCGAAAGAAGGCCCTCGCGAACCGGAGAACCATCGAGCGGGGCCTCGACCCTCGAGGCAGCCGCGTCCCCACTTTCTCCCAAGCCGCGGACAAGGTCATCGCCGTACACGCGGCCGGTTGGAAACCAGGCGGGAAATCCGAGAGGCAGTGGCGGTCGTCCCTCGCCACCTACGTGTATCCCCGCTTGGGACGTATACCGGTGGACAGAGTCACCACCGCCGACGTGATGGCCTGCCTAGTTCCTATCTGGCACACCCGCCCAGAAACAGCCAGGCGGATCCGCCAACGCATCGGCGCGGTCATGCGATGGGCCATCGCGCAGGGATACCGGGCCGACAACCCAGCCGGCGACGCCATCACCGCCGCGCTTCCCGCCAACACCGGACGACGCCGACACCACCGGGCTCTACCACATGCCGACGTTGCGGCCAGTGTCGCCACCGTACGGGCCTCCGCTGCGTATCCGACCACTGTGCTGGCGTTCGAGTTCTTGGTGCTCACAGCCTGCCGCTCCGGCGAGGTACGAGGCGCTCTCTGGGACGAAATCGACCTGGACACAGCCACCTGGACGATACCCGCTGCCCGCATGAAATCCGCCCGCCCCCACCGCGTTCCCCTCCCGCCACGAGCCCTCCACCTGTTGGCAGCGGCGGAGAAATATCGGGACCGCAGCGGATTGGTGTTCCCATCGGCAACTGGCCGGGAGCTATCCGACGCGACGCTGTCCAAACTGCTACGAGAGAACGGCATCCCAGCAGTACCCCACGGCTACCGATCAAGCTTCAGAGACTGGGCAGCCGAACTAACCAACACCCCACGCGAAATCTGCGAACTCGCCCTAGCACACGTCAACAACGACCGAGTCGAAGCCGCCTACCGCCGCAGCGACCTCTTCGACCACCGCCGCCAACTCATGCAACACTGGGCCAACTACCTACACTACCAAACCCCCACACCCACATCGGCACCAAACTGACAAGACCGTATAGCCGCGCTGGCCACCTTCCTCGCGGAGTCGGGAGCCGAGTACATGAACGGCAAACCCTTGGTCTCAACGCGGTAGTCCTTCCGTTCGGGGCCCGAAGGCAGCCAGGTCATCGGGAGGATGCGGGGAAGTGCTGGTCGACGGTGGCATCCCCCTGCCCGGACCCGATTCCACAGCTCGAACACTGGCCCGGCTGGCCGACTATTCAGTTTGCCCTTGCCACCAACACAACCGCAACTCCCCTGTTCAGCCAACTAGACAGCGACCCTTTGAAGTAACACAGCGGTCTCCGCCCGCTTGTCCAGCTGGTCCAAGGCCCGGAGTATCAGCAGAGCCACCCCCTCACGACCAGTATGAAGTCCTCACGCTCCTTGCGCCTCAACCCGATGTCCGCCTGCTCCAGGAAGGTCTCTGCTCGTTCCAGATCGCAGAGGAACCCCGCCAGAAAGACTGTGTTCAGAGGGGTTTCCAACACGTCGAGGTCATGCCAGCCAGAATCGATCCGGCCCACTCCGTGCCAGTCGATCCCGTCATGGGAGTACTTGGTCCACTCCAGCGCATCCAACCACTCATGGAAGCCAGCAGCTACGAGTGCGTTCAGGAAGTCGATCTCGCCATCCGTGAACGGTGACGGCACTTGTGGCACATAGGTGGTCGTAGTGGTAGTGGCCCGGGTCGTGGTGGTGGCACGGGATGTGGTGGTTGGCGCCGGGTAGGTGGAGCAGCCAGCCAACACCAGGACAAGGGCAGCGGCTGCGGTCTGGCGGATCATCAACCCAGGCTACCCGCCGCCGTGGTCCAGCTCCTGTGGGCGTGTTTGGCTACGGATGAGTGCACCGTGGTGAATCGGGGCGGAGATACACCCGCTACCGATCTGGCCTATGCATGGCTTTGGCGTGACCTCCATCAGATCGGATTGCTGTGAAGGACCATCTCTGTGTGGACTGGTTTGGACCGTCCTTCATTGAAACCTTTTGCCAGCTACGCCGAAAAGCGTGGCCCTCGATCCGCTGTGTCGGCGTAGGGCGTGGAGGGTTTCGCCTTTCAACCTTCATCAGGAAAACTCACTCAGCAGACCACCAACCGGACACAAGAGCTGGAACCGATGCCCCGGCCACCCCAGCATTCACCGACGGCGCCGTTCCGACCCCTGAGGAACAGCCCGAAACCGTAACATGTTTGTCCATTTTCTACGGCTACCCCTACTAC
Source organism: bacterium (assembly GCA_028821235.1). Lineage (NCBI taxonomy): Bacteria > bacterium. Next base: position 10 of record JAPPGV010000031.1, on the reverse strand, counting down.
CATCACACGG
>JAPPGV010000030.1 GCA_028821235.1 bacterium | reverse complement strand
CACACGTCGCCCCCGGAACAGGCGGGCACGCGGTCGGGCATCCCCTGTGCCAGGGCCTTCAGCATCACCTCGCCGCCCAGCAATCCACCCCACAGGGTGAAGGTGGGCATGGGTGGAACGGCGTGCATCACCGATCCCTCCTTGGTGATCACCCGCAACGGGCGGAAGTTGCCGGCAGTGACCGGCCATTCGGGAGTGGTGAGAGCCTTGAAGATCAGGCAGTTGAACGCCTCGGTCAAGCCCCGCGGTAGGTTGATCGGACCGCGCACCCCTTCGTCGCTCCCCGTCCAGTCGACGATCATCTCGTCGTCGGTGATGGTGATGGTCACGGCCATCTTTATCGGTCTGTCGAGATCCACCCCGTCGTGGTCCATGTAGTCCTCGGCGCTCCACGTGCCTTTGGGCATTCGCCGCAGGGCCGCCAGCGCCAGGCGCTCGCCGTGGACGTTGATGGCGTCCAGAGCTGCGGTGAGGGTCTCGGCCCCGAACTTGTCGGCGATCTCACGGGTCCGTCTCACCCCGGTAACGACGGCCGACACCTGGGCCTGCAAGTCCCCGATCGTGTGGCTGGGCAGCCGGCTGTTGAAGCGCACGATGTTGAATATGTCCTCGTTGATCTCGCCTTCGCTGTACAGCTTGACGACCGGGAAGAAGATCCCCTCCTGGTACATGTCAGTGGAGTCGAGCACGTATCCCGGATCCTTCTGCATGAGGTCGAGCACGTGGCACCGGCAGGACGCGAACCCGACCAGGCGCCCGTCGACGTGGATCGGAGCGAACACGAGCGGGTCGAGCGTGTGGGCCGACGACCAGTACGGGTAGTTGTTTATGAACACGTCCCCGGGCTTCATCGAGTCCGTTCCCAGGAACTCGATCGACCGCTTGATGCCGTAGTCGTTGCCGCGGGTGAACACGGCGATGCCCGGAGCGTCGGCAGCGATGTCTCCGTTCACATCGTGCAGTCCCACCCCGTAGTCGTGGGTTTCGTAGACGACCGTGTTGTAGGACGTCCGGCAGAGGTTCCGGGCCATCTCCTCGCAGGCCGAGAGAAGGCCGTGACGGATGATCTCGGTCGTTATGGCGTCAACCATCGGTAGCCCCCAGCGTTATCACGAGTTCGCCATGCTCCCCCACCACCAGATGGTCGCCCGGATGGATGACGGTGGTGGCGGTGTGCTCGACTATCACCGCCGGTCCGGCGATCTCGTCATCACAGCGGAGGTCCTCCCTCCTGTACACCCCGGCGGGGACCCGGTAGGCGCCCCCGGCGTCAAGAACCGGCCTGGTCGCGAACGGCTCGGGCAGCCCGGCGTCTCGGCGGGGAAGCGTCGGCAGCCTGGGCTGGTCAACCGTTCCGGTGGCGCTCAGGCGCAGCGTCGTGACCTCCACCGGATCGGTCATTGTATGGCCGTACTGGCGATGGTGCAGTTCGGCGAACCGCTGGCCCAGATATGCGATCGGGTCCGCTGTCCCGGCCGGGAGGGGGATCGACACCGGGTGTTCCTGGCCGGAGTACCTGACGTCGACCGAGCGCTCCAGTACCTGCCTATTGACAGGGAAGCCCTCCGACCGCAGCACGTCTTCCGCACGGGCCGACATCTCGGCGTAGGAGCGTTCAAGCCGACCGGCGTCAAGAGACTCCAGCGGCATCAGGGCGGTCTGCGCGAAGTCGTGCTGGACGTCGGCCATCAACATGCCGAGCGCGGAGAAGGCACCCTGGCCCGGCGGGATGATGACAGTGCCCATACCCAACTCTCGGGCCACGTCGACCGCCACTATCCCACCGGCGCCGCCGAACGCCAGCAGGGCGAAGTCCTTCGGGTCGCGGCCCAACTCGACGGTGATCGAGCGCACCGCTCCCATTACCTTGACCGCCGAGATCCGTACCACGCCGAGGGCGAGTTCCTCCACTGTTATGCCCATGCGGTCGGCGAGCGGTCTCAATGCGCCGCGGGCCAGGTCCTCGTCGAGGGTCAGGGTCCCTCCAAGTGGGGTCTCCTGGCCGAGATAGCCCACTACGAGGGCGGCGTCGGTGAACGTGGCTTCGCGTCCACCGGATCCGTACGAAGCCGGGCCCGGGTCTGCGCCGGCGCTGTGCGGTCCGACCTGGAGTCCTCCCGCTTCGTCGGTCCAGGCGATCGAGCCACCGCCGGCCCCTATCGTGTGGATGTAGAGGGATGAGATGTTTATGGGCAGGCTCTCGAACTCGGCGCCGTGGTGCATGACGGGTTGCCCTTCGATGACGAGCGAGGCGTCCAGGCTGGTGCCCCCCATGTCGACCGTGATGAGGTTGGGTTCCCCGATCATCCGGGCGAAGCCCGCCGCTCCGATGACCCCTCCGGCCGGTCCTGACAGGATCAGGTTCACAGGGTTCTCGCGGGCTGAGGAGGCGGTCATCGCCCCGCCGCCGGACCGCATCATCAGGAACCGACCTTCGAAACCTCCGGACGCCAGTTCTGCGCCCAGGTCGTACAGGTAGGTCCGAACGATCGGTTTGATGTATGCGTCAAGGACTGCCGTACTGGTCCGCTCGTACTCCCGGTACTCGCGTGAGAGATCCGACGAGATCGACACCTCCACTTCGGGGATGACCTCTGCCAGAACCTGCCGCATTGCCACTTCATGGGCAGGGTTGGTATAGGAGTGCAGGAAGGCTACGGCCACCGCCTCGTAGCCTCCGCCGCGTATCAGTGCGGCAATCCGGCGGGCGTCGGCTTCATCGAATCCGGTGTGGACCGAGCCGTCGTACATGAGGCGCTCCGTCACCTCGAAGGTGTCGCATCGTTCCACCAGGCGGGGAGGGGTCCGGTAGAGGATGTCGTAGTTCCCCTCCCGGGAGGTCCGTCCCAGCAGGTATACGTCCCGAAACCCCGCCGTGGCCACCACGGCCGTCCGGGCGCCGGAGCGGGTCAGGAGCGCGTTGAGGGCCAGGGTGGTGCCGTGGGTGAACAGGGATGTGCGGTCAAGCGCTGCGTCGACCCGGGCGATGGAGTCGATGACCCCCTGGCTCGGGTCCTGCGGCGTGGTGGGTACCTTCTCGAACCGGATCTCTCCGCTGCCGTCGAGACTCACCACGTCCGTGAACGTGCCCCCCACGTCGATAGCGAGGCGGTTGGTGCTCACCGGCCTTCCTCGCCGTGGTCGGCCTTGTCACCGGGGGAGGTAGCCAGGCGAGCGATCCGGAAGCGGGCTCCCGTCATTCCTCCGGCGAGCGGCAGGTCGATGAAGGTGCGCATCATGGTTCCACTACCTCTCCCGATCGGATGACCAGCCGGTCCGGTGACCAGAGCACGTCGGTCCGCTCGAAGGGGTTGCCTGCCAGGACTACCAGATCGGCGACGGCGCCCTCCCGGATCACCCCCAGGTCCGGTCGCCGCAGGATGGATGCGTTGACCGAGGTGGCGGAGCGGAGGACGTCGCCTACCGTATCCACTTCGCACCGGTTCCTGAATTCGAGGAGCTGTTCGTCCTCCAAGTCGCCCACCAGGTCGGTTCCGAGACCGATGCGTACTCCGGCCCGGCGGGCGATGCCGATCGACGACAGGCCCGCTTCCAGTACCTCCCGGTTCTTGCGCTCGGAGACCGGAGAAAGGCCGAGGCCGGGGCCGCGGCGTCCCATGGCGTCGTAGGCGATCAGGGTGGGAACCAGATAGGCGCCGCGTTCCGCCATGAGCTCCGCTGTCTGCCGGTCGAGGAGGTTTCCGTGTTCAATGGTCCGCACGCCGTTCGTCACCGAGTGGGCGATCGCCTCGGGGGAGTAGGCGTGGGCGGCTACGTAGGAATCCCGCCGGGATGCCTCGTCACAGACGGCCCTCACCTCTTCCGCGGAGTACTGCCTGCTACGGAGCGGATCCGTGGGGGAGGCCACGCCCCCGGAGGTGAAGATCTTGATGGCGTGGGAACCGGTCCGGAAACGCTCCCGCACCGCCCGTCGCAGATCGTCGACCCCGTCGACGATCTCCCCGGCATGGTGGCCGAGAACCTCGATGGCGAGGTGACCGGGACGGGCATCGCCGTGCCCTCCGCTCTGGGTGAGGCCCGGACCGGTGAAGAGGTAGCGGGGACCGTCGATGATCCCCTCGTCGATGGCCATCCGGAGGCCGATGTCGCCGCCCGCCACGTCTCGTACGGTGGTGAACCCGCGGCGTAGGGTGGCTTCCAGGCGGCGGGCCGCCTTGGAGGCCACGTAGCTCATCGGCAAGGCCTCGTTCTCCAAGAGATCCACGCTCACCGTGTAGGCATGCAAATGGGCGTCGATCAGGCCGGGTGTCACGACACGACCCCGGGCGTCGATCACCCGCGCCGCCTCCGGAGGTGGACCCTCCAAGCCCACGATCCGCCCACCCTCGGTGTGGATCGGGCACTCCACCGGCTCGGGGCCGACACCGTCGAACACCAGACCGTTCACGATCGACAGCAGATCGGCGGTCAACGGAGCCTCACATCGGCAGGACACGCGTGCCCAACTCGTACGAGGCAGTTGGAACAAGTCGTCCCCGCCTTCGATGCAGCCATTCCGTTCAACTCCTCACTCAAGATGGAGTATCCATCCGGTATTGCGTTATTTATGACTCCTATACCGAACAGATTGGGTTGAGAGCGGGCTGAGTCTAGGCGGTGTGGCCACCGCGCCGATCTGGTCAGGGGACCGGGTCTGTGGCGGTTGAAGGTGCCGTCCCGAAAGGATCGCCCTCGAGCAGGCTCAGGTCGCAGTCGCGCGCCTGCTCCGCCATCGCTACCGACTTCCGGATGCCGCCTATCGTTACGCGGATGGGAGGGGGGTTGACAGCTGTCGGACGCAACATGGCCGGCCTGAAGGACGGCCGGTCTCCGCTTGTCAGACCTGGCGGAGGGCGGTACCTCTTAGTGCTCTTCCTTGCCGTCGCGGTCCTGCTGGTTGCGCGGCCGGCAGTTGGCCAGGACGATGACGGGACGGATCCGCTGGGCTTGATCACCGGCTACGACCTGACCTCGCTCTACAGCCTTGGCGATGATCACTGGGAGGTCTGGATCTGCGAGTCCCCCGAGGGTCAGCTCGACATTTCTGCGGCTGTGCTTACCGATGTACTGGAGACGGAACTGGTGCCTTACTTCGATTGGTTATCAGGTGGTCGCTACGTTCCGGTGTTCACGACCGGTAACCCGGGCCAAGTCGCCGCTCCGGGCTTCAGCAAATGTATCGATGAGATAGGGGAGCGGTCGAAGCCGGGCACCGAGGGTGTCGTCGCGCTCGTCAACCAGGAAACCAACTGGTGGCAGGGTCGACCGGGAGACGGCCCTACCTACTATGTGGAAGCGCGATCCTTACGGCTGTCCAGCACTTCATTTCCCGATAACGGACGCTACGTGATCGGAGGTGGAGAGGTTGTCGCGACACCTTCCAACCCTGGCGATGGGAACTCATCCGCGATTGCGATTCTTGCGCACGAGCTGGGACACGCCCTGTGGCTCCCTCATTCGTACAACTTCTATGCAGGTGACTATGACAACCCGATGGACATCATGGGTGATCCCGAGGCTGCTCCCGGACTGCAAGTGGGCACTATCGCGATCAACCGTTATGCCGCAGGTTGGATCGACGGAGAGGACGTCGAGATCTACGGCGGTACCGCAAGAGAGCGTTTCGTCTTGGCACCTCCTGGACACAGCGGAACACAGATGCTCGTGATCCGCTCTGACGATGGCGGCTTCATCACCCTCGGGGCCCGTGTGAAGAAAGGCTACGACTCCGGTATACCCAAGGAAGGGGTGGAATCCTATTTCATCCACACCACCACACCGGAGTGTGGCGTACCGACCGGGTTCCCCTGCTTCGGCCTGACGAGGAATACGCAAACCGTGATCTCGTATCCGACCGTTCCTCTCGACTACTCCGATACGACCGGCCATGTCTTGCAAGTAGGCGATGGTTACGAACACGGGAACATGTCGGTCGAAGTGGTTGCTCGCATGGGCGACCGGTTCGTAGTCGATGTGGTGGATACATCATCTGTCGACGTTCCTCGCCGCGATCACCCGTCGCCGCCCATAAACCACGACGAGTTGCCGGGATTTGATAGCTCGTCCTACAACGCCGATCCGCTCGGATTGCTGGCCGGTTACGACGAATCGACCTTCTACACACTTGACCGTGACCTGTGGGAGGTATGGATCTGCAACGATCCCGAGGGCGAACTGGACATTCGAGCCTCCGACGTCATCGGCGTTCTGGAGTCTCGTGTCACCCCATACTATGCATGGCTTTCACGCGGCCGCTACCGGCCCGTATTCAAGGTAGGTGGGGCGATTGATATAACGCCGAGTCCCAGTTGGGAGTACGGAGACTGCGAGACGCGGGTCACAGCTGAAATCAGGGATCGGAAGGGTACGCAGGCGATCGAGGGAGTCATATACATAATCAACAGGGACATCGGCGTCAGTTCAGGAGGCATGGGTGACAACGACAGAACGCAGAACCGGATCTTGCGTAAACACGCCCACGAATACCCCGAGAGCAATCGAGATGTGTACCTGTCAGGAGGCATCGTATCTGTCTCCGGAACTTCCTCTTCGCGGGGATCGGAGGACGGGGAACTCGAGTTCCTGGCGGTGGCAGCCCACGAGCTGGGCCACGCTCTGGGGTTTCCACACACCGGGCGGCTCAGAGACTACGACAACCCGATGGACATCATGAGTCGAGTCGATGACCGGTCACAACTGCAGGTGGGGACGATCGCGATCAACAGGTACGCGGCAGGATGGATCGACCCTTCCGAAGTAGCGATACACGAAGGTACGGGTGCGCGAAGTTACCTGCTGCGGCCGCTAGGTGATGGTGGTGTCCAGATGCTGGTCGTGAAGTCGGGGGGAAGCGGCTTTCTTTCGCTCGGCGTCAGGGTCAGAAAGGAGTTCGACGCTCTGGTGCCGAAGGAGGGAGTCGAAGTCTATCTGGTCGATGAGCACTCTCCGACTTGTCCCCACTTCTGGTCATGTGTCTGGACGGGGCGCTTCACACGAGCGGTCACGACGAAAACGTCCGTACCACTCGACGTGCACGACAGCGTCGGACATGTGATGGACGTAGGGGATGGATTCACAACCTGGAACAACACCTCCATCACCGTCACACGGCGGATCGGTGACGACTTCGTTGTCGACGTGCGTCGTGGGCAGCCTATCGCTCCAGGGCACAACGGGACCTTCGCCGACGACGATGGGAACGTTCACGAGCCGAACATCGAGACTATCGCCACCTTGGGTATCACCACCGGATGTGGCGAGTTTGAGGACTACACCTACTGTCCGTCGAGCCATGTGACGAGAGCGCAGATGGCGGTCTTTCTCGGCAGGGCGCTAGGTATCCGTCCGGAGGAGAGGACGGCCAGCCGGTTCCACGATGTCCCCGCCGACGCCTGGTACACGGCGTACGTGGAGGGGCTCGCTGATCTGAGTGTCGTCAGAACGGTCCCTGGGCAGGCGTTCAGACCGTCGGATCCGATCACACGCGCAGAAATGGCCGTTTGGATGGCGCGGGCATTCGACTCCATCCACGAATTGAATCCCACCGGGGTCTTCTCGGATGTCCCGGCGGACGCGCCCTACGCCGGCGCCGTAGAGGGTCTGCTCGAAGCAGGCGTCACCAAGGGGTGCGCCACGGACCCACGCGCCTACTGCCCCGATGAGCCCGTCAAGCGCGACCAGATGGCATCATTCCTCGCTAGAGCTCTGGCGGCAGAGGCCTAGCGGGCGTCTTCTGGAGTTTCCTATCCCCGGTTGACCACTCGCACCCTTCGACCCGTTGGGATGTGCCCGATAGTGGATTGCTGTTCATACGCTGCCTCACCCGCGCGGGGGTTAGCACTCGCCACTAATAGCGGAGCGTACTATTATCCGGGGTGATTCGGAGCTACCGGGATAAGGACACCCAGGCAGTTGCTGAACGCCGCCGTGTCCGCAGACTGCCGGAGGATATCCAGCGTCGAGCACAGAGGAAGCTGATGGTCCTGAACAACGCCATGAACGTCAACGATCTACGGGTGCCACCGGGAAACAGGTTGGAGGCACTGTCCGGAGATCGCGATGGGCAGCACAGCATCCGGATCAACGACCAGTGGCGGATCTGCTTCGTCTGGAGTGACGGCAACGCGTACGAAGTCGAGATAGTGGACTACCACTGACGTGGAGGAACGATGAGCACCCAGGCGAAGCTACCCCCCATTCACCCCGGAGAGGTTCTCAATGAGGAGTTCCTCGGCCCGATGAACATCACCCAGTATCGACTGGCGAAGTGCATAGGTGTGGATCCGAGGCGTATTCATTCCATCGTTCACGGGCAGAGGTCGATTACGGCGGAGACGGCTCTCCTGCTGGGGCGCTTCTTCGGGAACTCTCCGGGCTTCTGGATGGGACTGCAGGCCCAATACGATCTCGAAGTGACCCGAGACCGCCTATCGGAACGGTTAGCCGGCGTAATCGTTCATACTGCCGCCCGCGCCGTGTAGGCACCCTCCCCGCTGGACTCAGGGCGTGGAACCGGGCTCGGGGAACTCGCTGGCCGGGAACACGCTGTTGACGATTTGCAGGTCGGCATTGGGGCAGTGCGGTAGCCATGTCCGGCGCCACTCCTCTCCGGGGATGTGGTAGAGGACCTCGTCGCCGGCAATTATCTCGGCCTCCAGCTCGTACCTGCTGTGGCGGCTGATCTGCACTCCTTCGTGCGGTAGTGAGAACTCGATCGGGAACCCGTCGAGGTCATCCCGGGTCGTCTCGGTAACCAGGAGCGGAGTTGCGGGATCGGTGACGTCGACCAGCCGGACGTGGAGCACGGCCTCTCTGGGCAGTTCTTCATCAGCCATCTCGACGTGAATCTGTCCCGGCAGGGGCTCGACGCAGGTGTCAAAGGGGTTGGTGGAGACGACCACGACATCGGAGTTCGCAGGAGCGCCGCGGGTGAGCACGGGGTGGACCGTGTCGTTGACGTACAGCAGGTCATCGCCGTGCCGGATGTCGGCGCTCAGTGAATACTCGTTGCCGCTGACGACCTGGTCCCGGTCGTACTCGATGCGGAAGCCGACCGGGAGGCGGCCGGCGTTCTCGATCACGTCCAGCCCCAGCTCCACCGATGGGGCATCGGCCAACGTGGTGTCCAGAAGCCTGACGGTGACGACCGCGCCCTCGGGCAACGCGACCTCGCGAGCAAAGCGCACCTCGCCGGAGACGGCTCCCTCCGACCCCAGTCGCTCACAGGCGACTGTCGCGGCGAGGACCACAACCAGGACGCCCATCGTGAATGGACGGGCCAAACGATGCGTCACCGGATCACTCCCTCCCATTCCACGTCTCTGCCTTGGCCATGATCGTCCTTCCCATGCCCTGCCTTCAAGCATGTTCGGTATCGCATCGATCGTGCCCGTACGCGGGCCCTGCCACATCCGGCGCGGGCCTCTGCTCGCGCATCAACCGATGGGGTACCGGTTCACCAACGAGTCGGTTACCACGGCGGCGAAGAGCAGGGCCAGATACAGGAGGGAGTACAGGTACAAGGCCCTGGCGCCTTCGGTTGCCTCACTGCGTGCCAGGCGGACCGCCAGGACGATGAACCAGGCGCCCAGGGCGACGGCGCCGACCAGGTAGATCCTGCCTACGGCGCCTGTCGCGACGAACGTGGCGGAGAACACCACCAGTACCACGGCGTAGACCAGGATCTGGCGCTTGGTCGCAGCCAGCGTGGCGACCACCGGCAGCATCGGGAT
>JAPPGV010000029.1 GCA_028821235.1 bacterium | reverse complement strand
GCAACATGGAGCTACGCCTCGACCGTAGACTGGCCGACCGGCGGGTCTACCCGGCTATCGACATCGCTTCCTCGGGTACGCGGCGCGAGGAACTCCTCTTCGATCCGGACGAGCTCCAGCAAGTCTGGAAGCTGCGCCGGGTGCTCTTGGGTCTGGAGCCGGGGGCGGCGCTCGAGTTGCTGATCGACAAGCTGAAGACCTCGAAGTCGAATGCCGACTTCCTGGCGGAAGTGGCCAGGTCGCGCAACTAGACCGCAAACCGGCGCCGGCGGGGCGCCGTTGCGGAATCTAGCCTGGGAGGACGTGGCATAATCCCGTGGCTTGCGAGACCCGGCCCGAGGCGGCTGCCTTGCCGCCGTCCAGGCACCAGAGCGCGAACAGGAGGACACGTGAAGCGTGACATACATCCCGAGTACCGGCCCGTGGTGTTCCAGGACCCCTCGGTCGACTTCGCGTTCCTGACCCGATCGACCATCCGTACCAACGAGACCATCGTCTGGGAGGATGGCCAGACCTATCCCCTGGCCCGGGTAGAGATATCGAGTGCGAGCCATCCGTTCTTCACCGGCAAGCAGAAGCTGGTGGACACGGCGGGACGGGTGGAACGTTTCGAGCGGCGCTACGGCAGGACGGCCCGTGATCGGGGAGGCGCGGGCGAACCTTCCTAGTCCGTCTCGGGTATCCGGCACATGTCCGAGTCCCCGGTGTCGACCGTCGGAGGTCAGGCGGTAATCGAAGGGGTGATGATGCGGGCGCCATCCGCCTGGTCCGTGGCGGTTCGCAACCCGTCCGGCGAGATAGAAGCCGTCCGCCACCGCCTACCGAGGCTCAGCTCGCGCTCTCGATGGGCCAGGGTTCCACTGGTCCGGGGGGTGCTGGTATTGGGGGAGAGCCTCACCTTGGGGTTCCGCGCCCTGGCGTGGTCGGGGCAGCGCTCGGTCGGAGAGGAAGAGAAGCCCGTCACCAAGGGCCAGATGGCGGGTTCCATGACCATCGCCGCCGTCTTCTTCGTGGGGTTCTTCGTGGTCGTTCCCCTCCTGGTGGTCCGCTGGGGTGGATTGGATGCTTCGTCGTGGGTGTTCCACCTGGTCGAGGCGGTGATCCGGATCGCCCTGCTGGTCGGCTACGTGTGGTTGATCGGGCGCTGGGAGGAGATAGGGCGTGTCTATGCCTACCACGGCGCCGAGCACATGACCATCCATGCCTACGAGGCGGGCGATCCGCTCGATCGGGACCACATCTCCGCCTACCGCCCGGAGCACCCGCGGTGCGGGACCAGCTTCTTGCTGCTGGTCATGCTCACCGCCATCGTGGTGTTCAGCCTGGTGGGCAGCCTTCCGTGGTACGGCCTGATCGCGAGCCGGGTGGTGCTGATTCCGGTCGTGGCCGGTATCTCCTATGAGCTTCTCAAGCTGGGCGGAGCGCAAGCAGATCGGCCCGTGGGGAGGATCCTCACCGCTCCCGGCCTGTGGCTGCAACGACTGACCACACGGGTTCCCGAGACGAACATGATCGATGTGGCGGTGGCCGCGTTGCTGGTCGCTCTGACGGACGAGGAGGTCGACGAGGTAGCCCGGAGGGGTCCGATCATTCCCGAGGCGCTGAGCGCCACGGGCAGGTAGGTGGGGAGTGGTGGACCAGGGGCTGACCGATCGGCTCACCGAGATCGAGCAGGAGTACGGTGAGGTCGAGGGTCTGATGGCCGATCCGGCCGTGCTGGGCGACCCGATCCGGTACGGCGAGGTCTCCCGCCGCTACGCCGAACTCCGGCCGCTGGTCCTGTCCTTCCGGTCGTTGAAGGCGGCGGTCGACGACTCCCGGGAAGCGATCGAGCTGGCCGACATCGAGCTTGACCCCGATCTTGCCCGGGAACTGCGCGAGCTGGCGGTGGCCCGCCGGCAGGAAGCCGACAGCATGGCCGCCGAGCTCAGGGCGGCGCTCACGCCCACCGACCCGGACGACGCGAAGGACGCCATCGTCGAGATCCGGGCCGCCGCCGGGGGCGCGGAGGCGGCCCTATGGGCCGGGGAACTGCTCCGCATGTACCAGCGGTTCGCCGAGACGGAGGGCTTCGGCTGGGAGCCGATCGACAGCGCGCCTGCGGAAGGAGGCGGATTGAGCTCCGTCACCTTCGGAGTGACCGGTCGTGGAGCATTCGCGAGGCTCAAGTTCGAGGCCGGGGTCCACCGGGTCCAACGGGTTCCGAGGACGGAGTCGCAGGGGCGGGTCCATACCTCGACGGCCACCGTGGCCGTGATGCCCGAGGCCGAAGAGGTCGACGTGCAGATCGACGCGAGCGACGTCAAGGTGGACACGTTCCGGTCGTCGGGACCGGGAGGGCAATCAGTCAACACCACCGACTCCGCGGTTCGCATCACCCACCTGCCCACCGGCCTGGTTGTCACGTGCCAGGACGAGAAGTCCCAGCTCCAGAACAAGGAAAAGGCCTTCCGGGTGCTCCGGGCCCGGCTGTACCAGGAGGAGCACCTGGCCCGCGCCGCGGAGCGCGCCGCGGGCAGACGGTCGCAGATCGGAACCGGCGATCGGTCGGAGAAGATCCGAACTTACAACTTCAAGGAGAACCGGGTGACCGATCACCGGATCGGCCTCGTCATCAGGCGCCTCACGCAGGTCCTCGACGGCCAACTCGCCGCGTTCGTAGACGCTCTCACATCGGATCAGGCCACCCGGCGGATGGCTGGCGAGTGATCTTCTTCGTTCGCTTCCCGCTTGACACCGACCTCTCCGCCGAGGCCATCGAGGAGATCGTGCAGAGCTGTCTCGGCCGGTCCGGCTCCGTGATAGGGGCGTCGGAAGGCGCTATAGACGTGGAGTTGTCCGGTGCCGACCCGGCCGCGGCCCTGGCGGTGCTCGCGGCCGAACTGCGGGCAGCCGGACTGCCCCCTTCAACGATGATCGACATCCCATCCCGGGGCTTACGTCTAGGGATTCACGAGGTTTAGTGGTCTGTCTGCGAAACAACCGGGTGCTCTGGCGGCCATCGTCGTCCCGTCGCTGCGTTCCGCTTCCTCAACGTACCCTGCGGGTACGCCTTCGTCAGCGGGCCTTGCGAGGAACACCGCTGCCGACGCCATACCACACCGCCGTTCCACAGACAGACCACTAGAGGGTGCCGCTGGTGCTGGGATCTGTGGGCCTGCCGGGGCTGAAAGCAGCAAATGACCATGGGCGGCTACCGGTCGGAGGCGTCAACTCCAGACTCCTGATCGGAAGTTGCAGCCTGCCGCCCCATGAGGTGGTGCGGCTGCTCGCAGCCATCACAGGCCGACCCCGTGCCGAGTTGCTCGGCGGGCTGGTTATCGACCGGTCCACGGTGAGCATGTTCTACCGGCTGATGGAGCAGCGTTCGGCCGGGATGCCGCTTCAATACCTCGAGGGAACGGTCCAGTTCGGTCCGCTGGAACTGCTGGTGGACCACCGGGTCCTGATTCCCCGGCCCGAGACGGAGCAGTTGTGGCAAAAGGCCCTCGATCTGGTTCCCGACGGACCATGCACCGTCGTAGACATGGGGACCGGCTCCGGATGCCTGGCGATCGGCATCGCCCATGAGCGACCGGCGGCGCGCGTCATAGCAACCGACATCAGCGATGACGCCCTAGATCTGGCCCGGCTCAACGCCGCCCTCCTCCAGGTGGAAGCCGAGTTCTGCCTGGGGGATCGTCTCGACGCACTCCATCCGTCCCTACGCGGCGAGGTCGATCTGATCGTCACCAATCCCCCCTACGTCTCGGACTCGGAGTGGCTCGAGCTGCCTCCCGAGGTCCGGGACTACGAGCCCCGCCTGGCCTTGGTGGCAGGCGACGGCCTCCACATATTCCGGTACCTCGCATCGGAGGCGCCGGAGTGGTTGGCGCCCGATGGCGTTCTGGTCGCCGAGATAGGCGACCGGCAGGGCGCCAAGATTCGCTGGGCGTTCAGGGGCCCGCCGTGGGAGGCAAGCGTCCTCCCCGACCTGGCCGGTCGGGATCGGTTCCTGATCGCCCGGATCACCGCATGAGCCTCGACGCGGCGCTGGTAGCGCTGCGGACCGGCCAGGTGGTAGGGGTGCCCACGGACACCGTCTACGGCCTGGCGGTCGATCCTGCCAACGAGGAGGCGGTGCGGTCACTCTTCCGGATCAAGGGGCGTGGGTGGCAGTTGCCACTGGCCGTGCTGGCGGCCTCGTTCGATCAAATCGAAGGGCTCGTGGATTGGGCCGAGGCGGATAGGCGGCTCGTCGAACCCCACTGGCCGGGGCCGCTAACAGCCGTGCTGAACGCCAGGGTGGCATTGGCCGCGGGTGTCGGGAACCACGAACGCGGCACGCTGGCGGTGCGGGTCCCGGATCACGATCTCCTGAGGAGCTTGCTGGCGGGATCCGGTCCTCTGGCGGTTACGAGCGCCAACCCGAGCGGTTCGGCGCCCGCGCTGGACAGCGTCGAGGCCCGGGCGCTCTTCGGCGGTCAGGTGCCCGTGTACCTGGAGGGGGAGCGGCAGGGAGGCGAGGCGTCGACCGTTGTCGACCTCACCCGCGTTCCCCCGGTCGTCCTCCGCGAGGGACCGGTCTATCTAGAGGCCAGTTCCTAGCCGGACTCGGCGGCCAGGGTGCGGCGGCGGGCGATCTCGGCCGATATGGCCGGCACGACTTGGTGGAGGTCGGCTATCACGGCCCAGTCGGCCTTGGTGACCATGGGCGCGTCGCGGTCGATGTTGATGGCCAGGACGTTCTTGGCGTTCATCATTCCCACCCAATGCTGGATGGCGCCGGAGATGCCGCAGGCGACGTAGAGGTCGGGCGCGACCACGGTGCCGGTCTGGCCCACCTGGAACTTGTGGTTCTTCCAGCCGTTGTTGGTTACAACCCGGGAGCAACCCACCGCTCCTCCCAGCAGGCCCGCCAGCTCCTCGATGATGTCGAAGGCCTCTGCGCTCCCGACCCCGCGCCCGCCGCTGACGACCACCGGGGCGGTGGCGAGGGTTATGCCCTCCGAGACGGTCACCCGGTCCACCACCATGGTCACGGTGTCGGACTCGCCCAACTCGGGGGTGAACTCCGCGACTGTTCCGGCTGCGGGTTGGCCGGTGGCCGCGGCTTCCGTGCTGTGGGGAGCGAGGGTTACCAGCTTGACGGGCGCCGACAACCGGGCCCGCTCGTGGAGGCTTCCGCCCCACCGGACCCGCGTCATCAACCAGTCGTCGCCGTCCGGCTCGATCTCCAGGCAGTTCGCCACCATGGCCAGATCCGCACGGGCGCCGACCTGGGCCATCACCTCGTTGCCACGGTCGGTTCCCGTGGCGATCACCGCACCGGCGCCCACCGACCCGGCCAGCTGGAAGAGGCTCTCCCCCCACGCATCCGGGCCGTAGTCGGTCAGGAGAGGGTGGCTGACCAGATGGACCTGTTCAGCGCCGTAGGCGTCGAGGCCGCCGGCGGCCGAGGCCGCACCGGCACCGATCACTACCGCGTGGAGCTCGGCGCCGAGGCTCTCCGCCAGTATCCGGGCGCCGGTGATGCCACCGAGCGTGGTCTCGTCGACCCGGCCCCGATCATGCTCGACCAGGTAGAGGAAGATGCTCATACCAGACCCAGGCTTTCCATGATGTCCACGATGGCCGGCACAGCTTCCGGGCCCTCGCCGAGAATCTCGACCGCCGAGCCCGCATCGGGCGGGGTCATCAGCATCACTTTCGACTGGCCGCTCGAGCCGGCAACGGGCTCCATGGTCTCCACCGGCGCCCGGCGAGCCGCCATGCGGCCCTTCAACGTCGGGTAGCGGGGCAGGTTGATCCCTTCCTTGACCCCGACCACCGCCGGCAACGGCAGGCGGTACAACTCCCAGCCGGATGGGGTCTCGCGACGGGCGGCGATCGAATCCCCCTCGGTGTCGATCCCCTTGATGCCGGTCACCATCGGGCGTCCAAGGGATCGAGCCGCCCGGATACCCACCTGGAAGCCGCCGGAGTCGGCCGATTCGTTGCCGAACATGACGAGGCCGAACGGCTCGCCCTGCTCCTCCTCCAGCCGGGCAATGGCCGAGACCAGGGCTGCGGACGTGGAAACCGGGTCCCAGTCGGGGATGTCGCTCGGCAGCAGGACCACCGAGGTGGCGCCGACCGCCACCGCCGCCCGCAGCTGCTCCTCGGCCTCGGGCGGACCCAGCGTCAGGACGGTTACCGACCCGCCCTCGCGTTCCACTATCCGGACCGCCTCCTCGACGGCGCACTCCTCGTGGGGGCTGATCGCGAAGCCAAGCAGCGAGGCGTCGATGTCCTGGGCGTCCGGTGTGAGCACGATCTTCGCTCCGGGCGCCGGGACCCGCTTGACACAAACCAGAATCCGCATGTCAGAACCTCGCTCGACCCTGGGCTGGCGCCTTCAGCTCTTCATCCGGACGTCGTCCGGATCGAACAGAGGTCTGGAGCCGACCCGGGCCACCTTCACCGGGAACAGCTCGTTCTGGTACATGATCTGGAGACTACGGCCCTCCTGGGCGAACTCGGGCGGCAGGTAGCCCAGGAACAGGTACGTGTCGAGGGACGGCGACGCCCCGGCCGAGGTCACCCTCGAGACCCGACCCTTGCGGTCCACGATCCGGTCACCTTCCTGGGTGAGGATGGGCTCGTTCCCGCCCATCGGGAACCGGGCCACCCCTGACGTGGACACGTAGCTCTCCAGGGTCAGAGTGCAGCACACCGCGGCGGCCTCCTCGTCCCGGGCCTTCAGGTAGGCCTCCTTGCCCACGAAGTCGGCCTTCTTCACCAGGCGTCGGGCCAGGCCGGCTTCGACCGGGTTGTACTCGGACTCGAGCTCGGCGCCCATCAGCCGGTAACCCTTCTCCAGGCGACCGGTGGTTCCGTAGACGCCGGCGCCAACCGGCACCACTCCCAGGTCCTGGCCGGCCTCCCAGAGCGTCTCCCACAGCATCGGGGCGTGCTCCATGGCGGTGTACACCTCCCAGCCGAGATCGCCTACGTAGGAGATCCGGAACATGGTGACGGGGATCGAGCCGATGGTGGCGTGCTTCCAGGTTCCGTACGGGAATCCTTCGTGGGAGACGTCGTCATCGGTGACCCGCTCGACCAGGCGCCTGGCGTTGGGACCCCAGACGCCGATGGTCGACATGGAAGAGGTTATGTCGGTGAAGGTGACGCAGTCGCTCTCCGGTAACCACTTCCTGAACCAGTAGGCGTCGCGGGCGCCGTCGAAACCGCCTGTTATGACCCGGAAATGGTCCTCTCCCATGCGCAGGATGGTCAGGTCGGAGCGGAACCCGCCCTCCTCGGTGAGCAAGGGTGTGTAGATGCCGCTCCCGACCGGGCGGTCCACCTGGTTCACCGTCATGTACTGGACGAACTGGAGAGCGCCGGAACCCGTGATGTCGAAGATGGCGAACGCGGTCAGGTCGATCATGCCCACCCGGTCCCGAAGGGCGAGGTGCTCGGCGTTCTGGATCGGCGACCACCAGCGGCGGTCCCACTCGTGGGGGCGTTCGGGTATCCGGTCGCCGTACTCCTCGAGCAGGGGAGCGTTGGACTCGTACCAATGGGGTCGTTCCCATCCGCCGGCTTCGAAGTACACCGCCCCCAGCGCCGAGGTGGTGGCGTGAAGGGTGCTGACCCGGCTGTTACGCCGGCTGTCCCACTGCTCCCGCGGGTGGACGATGCCGTAGGTCTTGTTGAAGTGCTCCGAGCATCGGGCCAGGATGTGGCGCTCGGTCTTCATGTAGGGGTAGAAGCGGGCGATGTCGGAGGCGTGCGGATCGATCTCCGGGTAGCCCTGGGTCATCCACTCGGCCAGCGCCCGACCGGTGCCCGGACCTTCCTTGATCCAGATGGCGGCGCACGACCACAGGTTCTTGACCTCGGGCGTCTCACCCACCAACGGCATGGCGTCCGGGGTCAACGAGAGCAGTCCGTTGATGCCGTACTTGATCTCGGCATCGCCCAGGAAGGGCATCAACTCGACCGCCTGCTCGAGCTGCGGGTCGAAGTCGTCCATGGTCAGGGGCAGCTCGGTGGGCGACAGCCGGGCCTCTTCGATGGACGGGATGGTGTCGGGGTGGTGGAAGATCGGCCGGTGGGCGTACGAACCGACCTCCATGGAGCCCCCGGTCTGGCGCTCGTAGCAGAACGTGTCCATGTCGCGGACTATCGGGTAGCCGATCTCGCTGTTGGTGGCCGACAGGATCTCGAGCGGGCCCACGTCGATCATCTGGTGAACAGCGGGAGTCAGGGGGATGGACGCGCCCGCCATCCGCGCCAGGCGCGGAGACCAGACGCCGCAGGCGATGACTACGTACTCGCAGGCGATCCTGCCCTTGTTGGTGACCACCGCGCTGATCCGGCCCCGATCCGTCTCGATGTCCAGGACCTCGGTCACGGGATGAACCGATAGGGCGCCCAGATCCTGGGCGTACTCCCGCATGAGGGTTCCGGCCCGCAACGAGTCCACCACGGACACGGTGGGCGAGAACCAGCCGCCCAGGACCACGTCGACGTCTAGGAACGGTACGAGCTCCTCGATCTCCTCCCGGGTCACCAGCCGGCTGTCGATACCCCAGGACTTGGCCGAGGTCATGCGGCGGTTCAACTCGTGCATGCGGACTTCCGTCCTGGCGACCTCCAACCCTCCCGACGTGACACTCACGCCCATCTCCTCGTACTGTTCCTGGCTGTCGAGGGTGAGGTGGGCCATCTCCTTGTTGTGGTCCACCGGGTAGATGAAGTTGGAGGCGTGGCCGGTGGAGCCTCCCGGGTTTGGAAGGGGGCCCTTGTCGAGCTGGACGATGTCACGCCAGCCATGGGCAGCGAGGTGCTTCACCACCGAGTTCCCAACGATGCCGGCGCCGATCACGACCACTCGGGCGCTGGACGGGAAGTCGCTCATTCCTGCCTCCTCTGCCTTCCCTGAGCCCTTCCGGTTCCACGATGCGGAACCTTCTTACGATACGGAACGATTCTATCTATCGGGCGCAGGCTTTGCGTGTTCGATCACGGGCGGCTGGCAGCGGTCGGAGCGCACCCGAAGTTATGTCGGGCACGACGGGTTCCGCATCCTAGAACTGTCCGGCGGAGCCAGTCCGGGGCCGATCATCGGTGACCGACAACCAGCGACGGGTCTCCTAGAGCCCCAGGATCGGGTTCCGCTCCGACCGGGAGCGTCGGGCGCGCAGGTGACACCGCCCAGGTTGCGTGCTCGTCCGATGATCGGATCCACATTGATCATCTCGTGGCAGAACCAGGTGCCGCGCCGGTAGCGGGCAGGTGTGGCTTGGGCGAGATGAACCGCGGCGGTGTCGGCTAGGGCGGTTCCGCCCGTGTCCTCGATGTTCAGCCTCAGACCCACCTGGACGCAGAGGTCACGGATGCGCCTGGACTTGGTGAGCCCGCCCACCCGGTTCGGCTTGAGCCCGATTCCCTCGCAGGCCTGGTCATGGTGGGCCGGTCGGGTAGTCGGCTGTGGTAGCCCACGGCCCACCATCCACTATTCACTGACTACAGGCAACTGGCCAATGGCAGAGAAACCACGATTTCGTACCTGGAGGCCTTCAATTCAGGTATGCTGTTCCACGATGTAGGACTGTTCCGCATCATGAGACAAACACTAACGGCTTTCCCGATGTCGGGGTAAGGGTCCTAGCTGCTCTCATGGATATGTTCGACGAAGATCTCGACCTCCGCACGCTTCCCGACGACGAGCTCGTCGAGCAGATGCATGACGATCTGTATGACGGTCTCGCCGACGAGATCGACGAGGGAACCCGGATTTTGCTGGAGCGCGGCTGGTCGGCGTCGGAAGTCCTGAACGACGCCCTGGTCGAGGGGATGCGCATCGTCGGCATCGACTTCCGGGACGGCATCCTGTTCGTCCCAGAGGTGCTGATGGCGGCCAACGCCATGAAGGCCGGGATGTCCGTCTTGCGGCCCCTCCTGGCCGAGACCGGTGCCGAGACGGTCGGGAAGGTGGTCATCGGGACGGTCAAGGGGGACATCCACGACATCGGCAAGAACCTGGTGGCCATGATGATGGAGGGAGCCGGGTTCGAGGTCATCGACCTGGGCATCAATACCGACGTGGAGGAGTTCATCGATGCCATACTGGAGCACCAGCCTGACATCCTCGGCATGTCGGCACTGCTCACCACCACGATGCCCTACATGAAGGTGGTGGTCGACACCCTGTCCAACCGGGGCATGCGGGATGACTACATCGTCATGGTGGGTGGCGCTCCCCTCAACGAGGAATTCGGCCTGGCGGTGGGCGCCGACGCCTACTGCCGGGATGCTGCGGTGGCCGCCGAGACCGCCAAGGACCTGGTGGCCAGGAAGCGGATCCTCATGAGCGAGCAGGTCTGAATTGGTCTCCCGCCACCGGATCTCGGATGGGACCGGGCCGGGAGCGCGCGAACGGAACCGGCCACCCCGGTTACTGGTACTGGCCTGCGGGGCGCTCGCCGCGGAGATCCTCTACTTCATCAGGCTCAACGGCTGGGACCATGTGTCGCTCGCCTGCCTACCGGCCCGCCTCCACAACACACCCGACCGGATCGTGCCGGAGTTGGAGGCCCGCCTGCAAACCGATGCCGCTCGGTACGATCGCGTGCTCATCGGCTACGCCGACTGCGGAACCGGAGGCCATCTGGACGCGCTCCTGGAGAAGTGGGAGAACGTGGAGCGCCTCCCCGGCGCCCATTGCTACGAGTTCTACGCCACCCCGCCGGTGTTCCACGATCTGCACGCGGCGGAACTGGGCACCTTCTACCTGACCGACTTCCTCACCCGGCACTTCGATCGCCTCGTATGGCAGTCCCTGGGACTCGACCGTTACCCGCAACTCCGTGACATGTACTTCGGGAACTACCGCAAGCTGGTGTACATATCCCAGTTCGACCGTCCGGAACTGCGGACGATGGCCGAGGAGGCCGCCCGCAGGCTGGGCCTCGAGTACCACTACCGGCCGGTGGGATTGGGCGACTTGGCAACCGGCTTGGAGACCTTTGTCTCCTGGCCCGCCGCTTGATCATCATGGCAACTCGCGCCAGCCGCAGGATTCACCGGCCATGACCAGCCGCCGGGGTGTCTCCCGAAACCAGCGTGCCCGGTCGGAGCTGATCGTCATCTACTGGCGTGACATCCCGGCCCAGGTCACTGCCCGGTCTGGCCGGAACAAGATGGCGGTCGAGTTGCCGCCCCGGTTCCAGATGGCTATCGACCGGGCGGCGATGGTGGCCGGAAAGAAGACCTACGACCAGTACATCGAGGAGTGGCGCCGCACCTCCGAGCCCTGCGGGGAGGATGTCGAGGCGGAGGCCGAGGCCGCCGCCGCCCGGATCGAGAAGGAGTACCCGAAGGATCGCGTGCGGCGCATCGCGTCCAACGGCGGCTTGGAGAAGACCCTCTCCACCGGAGAACCGGCATGATCCGTACCGTGGTCAGTTCCGCCACCCGCGAGGTGGTCATCGGCCCGGATCGGCCCTTCGTGGTGATCGGGGAGCGGATCAACCCGACCGGCCGCAAGTTGCTGGCCGCCGAGATGAAGGAAGGGGACTACAGCCGGGTGGAGGCCGACGCCCTGGCCCAGGTGGCGGCCGGGGCGCACATGCTGGACGTCAACGCAGGCATCCCGCTCGCCGACGAGCCCGCCATCCTCGCCGAAGCGATCCAGCTGGTCCAGTCACTGGTCGACGTTCCCATCTCCATCGACTCATCCATCGTGGAGGCTCTCGAAGCCGGCCTGTCCGTCTACAAGGGCAAGGCGCTGGTCAACTCGGTGACCGGCGAGGAAGAACGCCTCGAGCGGGTCCTTCCCCTGGTGGCCGAGTACGGGGCGGCCGTGGTGGCAATCTCGAACGACGAGACCGGCATCTCCGAGGATCCGGAGGTGCGCTTCCGGGTGGCGACCAAGATCGTGGAGCGGGCCGCCCGTTTCGGCATCCCGCCCGAGGACGTGGTGGTGGATCCGCTCGTGATGCCGATCGGCGCTCTCCGATACGCGGGCCGCCAGGTCTTCGACATCCTGGGTCGGCTCCGGGACGAGCTGGGGGTCAACTCCACCTGCGGGGCGTCCAACATCAGCTTCGGACTACCGAACCGGCACGGCATCAACAGCGCTTTCCTGACCATGGCCATCGCCAACGGACTCACCTCGGCCATCACCAACCCCCTCGAGCCGGATATATCGCAGGCCGTCAAGGCGGCGGACGTCCTGATGGGGAACGACCGGGACTGCGCCAGATGGATCCGGGCCTTCCGGCAACCCTCGGCCGGAGGGCGCGCCCGCCGGCGCAGCGGCCGGCGCCGTACGGCCGCTACTCCATAGGTTCGCCCATGGCTGCTCGGACCCTACAGGTGGTGTTCACCCCCTCCGGAAGGCGGGGCAGGGTCGAGCCGGGTACCACGGTCCTGGACGCAGCCCGTGGTCTCGGGGTCGATGTGGACTCGGTGTGCGGCGGGCGCGGGCTGTGCGGGCGCTGCCAGGTGACTCTGGGCAGCTCCGCGTCCGAAGGCATAGATTCCGGCGGGCACCGGCTCTCCCTTCCCGAAGCCCAGGAGGTGGGCTACCGGGGTCGCCGCCCGCTCCGCGCCGGTCACCGCCTGGCCTGCGCGGCCCGCCTCCAGGACGACGCGGTCATCGACGTCCCGCCCTACAGCCAGGTGCGCCGCCAGGTGGTGCGCAAGCGGGCGGAGGTAGTCGACATTCCGGTGGATCCGGTGGTGCGCCTTCACTACCTGGAGGTGGAGCCTCCGGACATGCACCGCCAGGCATCCGACCTGTCCAGGGTGCTGGAGGCCCTGGACCGGCAGTGGGGTATCGCCGGGGTGGAGGTCGATCATCATGTGCTCCAGGTGCTGCAAGAGGTTCTGCGGGCCGGCCAATGGGCGGTGACCGTGGCCGTTCACGATGGGGACACCGTTACGGGTGTGTGGCCGGGCTTCCATGACGGCCCCCTCGGAGTGGCCTTCGATGTCGGTTCCACGACGGTGGCCGGCCATCTGTGCGATCTCTCCACGGGCGCGGTGCTCGCCTCGTCGGGCGTGATGAACCCCCAGATCCGCTACGGAGAGGATCTGATGAGCCGCGTCTCCTACGTGATGATGAACGAGGGGGGCCAGGAAGTCCTCACCTCGGCGATCCGTTCGACCCTCGATGAAATGGTCGGAGACCTGGTCGAGCAGGTGGGAAGGCCCCGGGACTCGGTGCTGGAGGTCGCCCTGGTCGGCAACCCGATCATGCATCACCTGGTCCTCGGCCTCAGCCCCTACCACCTGGGCGTGGCGCCGTTCGCCCTGGCCACCGACGGGGCAGTCCGTATCACCGCCTCGAAGATCGGCATGGAGGCGCATCCGGGCGCCAGGCTCTACGTGCTGCCGTGCGTGGCGGGCCATGTCGGCGCCGATGCGGCAGGCGCCATCCTGTCCGAGGGTCCCCACCGGAGCCCGGCAATCCAGCTGCTCGTGGACGTGGGTACCAATGCGGAGATCGTTCTGGGCAGCGCCGGCCGCCTGCTGGCGGCTTCCAGCCCGACCGGACCCGCATTCGAAGGCGCGGAGATCAGCTCAGGCCAGCGCGCCGCACCGGGCGCGATCGAGCGGGTGCGGATCGATCGCATGACGCTCGAGCCCCGGTTCAAAGTGATCGGAGTGGACTTGTGGTCGGACCAGGAGGGCTTCGAGGATGCCGTGGCGGGGACCGGCGTCATCGGCATCTGCGGATCGGGCATCATCGAGGCGGTGGCCGAGCTGGCGCTCACCGGGGTGGTGTCGGCCGAGGGGCTCATCCGGGACAGCGGTCGTAGCGAGCGGGTCGTCGCTGACGGACGGTCGGCGGCCTACCTGCTGTACGAGGGGCCGGCGGAGCGGGGTAGCCGCATCATGATCACCCAGAACGACGTAAGGGCCATCCAGCTCGCCAAAGCAGCATTGCAGGCGGGCGTCAGGCTCCTGATGGACCGCCTGGGAGTGGACCGGGTGGACGAGATCAGGCTGGCCGGCGCCTTCGGCAGCCACATCGATCCCATTTACGCCATGGTGCTGGGGATGATCCCCGACTGCGATCCCGATCGGGTCTCCGCGGCGGGCAACGCAGCCGGGACCGGGGCGATGATGGCCTTGCTCAGCGGGTCCGCCCGGGACGAGATCGAAGCTCTGGTCGGCGAAGTCGAAAAGATCGAGACGGCGGTGGCCGCCGGCTTCCAGCGCCACTTCGTGGAAGCCATGGGGATACCCCACGCCACCGTCGCATACGACCATCTCGCCCGTAAGGTGGACCTGTCGGGCATCGTCTCGTCCGGGCCGGCATCCGGCGGCCGCCGTCGCAGGACCCGGAGGAGAGCGAGCGGGGCGACCGCCCGGCGATCCGGGGCCCTGGTCGGGTCGTGTGGAGAGGAGGACCGATGAGCGCCCGCAGGAGAAGGAGAGGGGGCGGTAGGCAGGCGCGCCAGGCCATACGAACCGCCCGGGTCATCGAGCAGCAACCGTTCCTCACCCGCGCCGTGGGCCGCACCGAGGTGCTCTCCGAGGAGGGGATGGAACTGATCGAGCACAACGCCGACACCCTCCTCGAGGAGGTCGGGATCGAGATCATGAACTTCCCCGAGGCCCTCGCGATCTACGCCGGCGCGGGTGCCGACGTGGACGGTACGAGGGTCCGCTTCCCGCGGGGCATGTGCCGGGAGATCATCACCCGATCCGCGCCCGCCTCGTTCGTCCAGCACGCGCGTAACCCGGCCCGGTCGGTCACCATCGGGGATCCCCACATCGTGTTCGCGCCCGCGTACGGATCCCCGTTCGTGCGGGACGCCGACGCCGGGCGGCGCTACGCCACCATCGAGGACTTCAGGAACTTCGCCAAGCTCGTTCACATGAGCCCGGCGCTGCACCATGGCGGCGGAACCCTGTGCGAGCCGGTGGACCTGCCGGTCAACAAGCGCCACTTCGACATGGTCTACTCCCATGTCGCGTACCACGACAAGCCGTTCATGTCCTCGGTGACCAAGCCCGAGAGGGCCCAGGACTCGGTCGACATATGCAAGATCGTGTTCGGAGAGGACTTCGTGCGCGACAACACCGTGCTGATGGGTCTGTGCAATGCCAACTCCCCCCTGACATGGGACTACGCCATGCTCGGGTCGGCCAAGGTCCTCGCGGAGAACAACCAGTGCGCTCTCATCACGCCGTTCATAATCGCCGGCGCGATGTCGCCCGTGACGGTGGCCGCCGCAGTGACCCAGACCCTGGCGGAGGCTCTGGCTGCCATCTCCTTCACCCAGCTCGTCCGTCCCGGGGCGCCCGTCATCTTCGGATCCTTCGCCGCCTCGATGTCGATGCAGAGCGGGGCCCCCACCTTCGGAACCCCGGAGCCGGCCCTGGTGCTCTACGCGGTCGGCCAACTCGCCTCGAGGCTCGGTGTCCCGTTCCGATCCGGCGGTAACCTGACCGCCTCGAAGATCCCGGACGCCCAGGCCGCCTACGAGAGCGCCACGACCTTCCTGCCCGCTCTGGCGGCGGGCGTCAACTTCGTCCTCCACACGGCAGGGTGGCTTGAGGGCGGCCTGACCATGGGGTACGAGAAGTTCGTTCTCGACGCTGACCAGGCATCGATGATGGCGCGCCTGGTGGGCGGGGTGGACTTGAGCGAGAACGGCCAGGCGATGGAGCCGCTCCTGACCAACGGTCCCGGCCAGCACCATCTCGGCACCGCCCACACGATGGCCAATTTCGAGGATGCCTTCTGGGTGTCGGGCCAGTCCGATGTCGACAGCTTCGAGCAGTGGGAGCTGAACGGGTCGCTGGACTCGGTGAGCAGGGCCAACGCCGAGTGGAAACGCCTGCTGGCGGAGTACGAGCAGCCGCCCCTGGACGAAGCCGTTCACGAGGAGTTGACCGAGTGGATCGCCGCGCGCAAAGCCTCCTTCCCGGACTCGGACGTTTGAGATGACCGTTCCCTCAGGACTCGATCGCGCCGGAAGGGCGGCCGTGCGGCGAATCCTCGAACACCCGAAGTTCGAGGTCCTCCCGCTCAAGAACGTGCTCGATCAGGTGCGGTGGCTGCCGGACGGCGCCACGGTGTCCATAACCGCCTCGCCGACCAAGACGCTCGAGGACACGATGGACGTGGCCGCCGAGCTCCGCCTGAGGGGCTTCCAGGTGGTGCCGCACCTGTCGGCGCGCATGACCCACGACAAGAGGCATCTCGCCGCCCTGCTGGGACGGATGGAGCAACTCGAGATGTCAAGGGTCTTCCTGGTGGGTGGGGACGCTCCGCAGCGAGGGATCTTCCCCGACGCCTACTCCCTACTGCTGGCCATGGACGACCTGGGCCACCACCTCACCGAGATCGGGGTGACCTCCTACCCCGAGGGACATGCGGTGATCTCGGACGACAAGCTGCGGCAGGCTCTTCACGACAAGCAGCCGTTCGCGTCCTACCTGACCACCCAGATGTGTTTCGACGCCGAAGCCATCGGTGACTTCGTCTCCGGCTGCCGGGCGGACGGCATCACCCTCCCCGTCCGGATAGGGATTCCGGGAGTCGCCGACCGGTTGAAGCTCATCCAGATATCGACCCGGATCGGGGTGGGGCAGTCCGTTCGGTTCCTCTCCAAGCACCGTGGTCTGGTGACCAAGTTCATCAAGCCCGGTGGCTACGCACCGGAGGACCTTCTCGAAGGGCTCGCTCCGCTGGCCGACGATCCCGCAGCTGCCATCGTGGGGGTGCACATCTACACCTTCAACCAGTGCGAGACCACCGAGCGCTGGCGGCAGGAGTACCTGGCCACCCTGTAGGGTTTGCTCATTCCGCCATCCAGAGGCTTCGACACGTGACCCCCCCGGAAATCGCCGGCCCGGTGCCCGACCCGGCGCTGGCGGGAGTGAGCGCCCGGTTCGATGACTTCCGCGGGAACCTGGTCCCGCTCCGGCTGGTCGACCCGTACGGAGTCTGGGTCTCCTATCACCTCGACGATGTCCCGGACGTCATCCACCGGGCCGATGCCGAGGCCCGGGCCGGCGGTTGGGTGGCCGGGTTCGTCTCCTACGAGGCCGCTCCCGCCTTCGATCCCCGGCTGGCGGTCCGGACGCCGTCGCCCGGCCTGCCGCTGGCATGGTTCGCCGGATTCCGCGGCGCGATTCCCCAGCCCACCGGACCGGGCGGCGAGTACCGGATCGGACCGTGGCGACCCGAGATCCCGGATACCCGCTACGGCCGCGACGTCGACACCATCCGGGAGTTCATCCGGGTCGGCGACACCTACCAGACCAACTACACGTTCCGCCTGCGGGGACGGGTTACCGGGGATCTCAGGTCGCTCTACACTGACCTGCTCGGCGCCCAGGGGGGCGGTTATCACGCCTTCCTGGAGACCGGCCGCCACACAGTGGTCTCCGCCTCGCCGGAGATGTTCTTCCGCTGGGACGGCCGGCGTATCGAGAGCCGGCCCATGAAGGGCACCATGGCCCGGGGTCGTTGGGAACAGGAGGACTCCCGGTTCCGGGAGCGGTTGCTCTCCTCGGGCAAGGACCGGGCCGAGAACGTGATGATCGTGGACCTCCTGCGGAACGACCTGGGGCGGGTGGCCCGGTTCGGCAGCGTCCAGGTGGAGCGCCTGTTCGAGGTGGAGCGGCTGGAGACGGTCTGGCAGATGACCTCGACGGTGGCGGCCGAGACCCGACCGGGGGTGGGCCTGCTCGACATCTTCAGAGCCATGTTCCCCTGCGGGTCGGTGACCGGAGCGCCGAAGGTCAGGACCATGGAGATCATCGAGTCCCTGGAATCCTCTCCCCGAGGTGTCTACTGCGGCGCCATCGGGTTGCTGGCGCCGCCCGGATCCGGCCGGCCGAGGGCCGAGTTCTCGGTCGCCATCCGCACGCTCGTTGCGGACACGCGCAACGCCGAAGCCGAGTACGGCGTGGGCGGGGGAGTGGTGTACGAGTCGACCGCGGCCCGGGAGTACGAGGAGGCGATGGTCAAGGCCCGGGTCCTGTCACGTCGCCGGACGCCGGTGACGCTGCTCGAGACGATGCGATGGGAGCCCGGCCGGGGGATCTGGTTGCGGGACCGCCATCTGAACCGGCTCCGCTCCTCGGCCCGCTACCTGGGTGTGACCCTCCGGGAGGTGGCCATCGCCGATCTCCTCGAAGGCTTGTCAGGCGACGAGCCGCTCCGGGTGCGCCTGCTGGTCTCCGCGGACGGGTCCGCTTCGATCGACACTGTGCCCCTCGCTCCGGGTCCATTGGTGGTGGGGTTGGCCGTAGATGATCGTCCGATCGACCAGAGCGACCACCTGCGCTACCACAAGACGACCCGGCGGGAGGTCTACGAGCAGGCGGCGGCCCGGCATCCGGCTGCGGACGATGTGGTGCTCGTGAACGACCTCGGGGAGGTGGTCGAGACCACCATCGCCAATCTCGTCGTGCGGATGGGAGACGCCTGGGTCACGCCGCCGATCGGCTCGGGCTGCCTGCCGGGCACCTACCGGGAGGAGCTCCTGGATCGCGGGACCCTGAGGGAGCGAACGATTTCGGTGGCCGAGTTGATGGCGGCCGACGAGGTGGCCGTGGTCAACTCGGTCCGCGGATGGCGAACCGCGAAGATCGTTGAGGGTCCGTAATCGACCGATCTACGGCCAGCTACCGATCAATAGACCGACCGGTGCCGCGATAGCGCCGAATACGAGCAGTGCCGAACCCAGACACCCCGCCCTTGTCGAGCGGGCGCCGCGCCGGGAGGACCTGCCGGCGCGCCCGCGGCTCGGCGGTTCGATCGGGTTCTCGGACAGGTGCTCGCGCAGCACCTCGGCGGTCCTGCTCTCCAGTTCTAGGCGCTCGGCGACGACCTTCTCGGCCTGAGCGCGCAGGGCGTCGAGCTCCTCGCGCTGTGCTCCGTCGAGCCACCGCGTCTCCACCTTGGCGATCTCACTCAGGGCGGTTCCGGTGTCGAACAGGGCCAGGGCCTCCGAGGCGGCTCTCATATGGCGCCCGGCCGCAGCCCGGAACCGCTTCCGCCGGCGCAGGGCGCCGTCGAGATGCAGCTGGGCGCCCCGGCGTAACTCCTGTGACAGCAGGGCCAGCAGCAGCTCTGTTTCGGGGTCTTCGGCCAGCCCGAGCAAGCCCTCGTAGTGGTCGGCCCGGGCCATCGACTGGATACGAGCTGCCAGATGCTCCGCCCTCGTAAGGGCTTCGGCCCGCGCCGTCTCGACCAGCCGGCGTAGCCGCTTGCGGTCACCCTCCGCAGACCGATCTGCCAGGGCGCGAGCAGCCCGGAAGTCCAGCACCTCCATTGCCTCTTCGATCGCTCGCTCGTCCGGTGATGGCATACCGCCGCAAGGGTACCGGTTTCCCCGGGTCCCGCCCCACGGCCAGGGGGGATGGTGGTGGTGGGGTAGTCTCGGCCGAGCGGCTCACCGGAAGGAGACACGACATGGCGTTGCAGATCACCTCCACCGACTTCGAAGACGGGGACTACCTGGGTCCGGATCACATCCTGGCGGAGGAGTACGGATTCGGGTGCGGCGGAGGTAACCGGTCGCCGCAGCTCTCCTGGACGGGTGCCCCGGAAGGAACCGCAAGCTACGCCCTCACCTGCTACGACCCGGATGCCCCCACCGGTTCGGGGTTCTGGCACTGGGTGGTGGTCAACATCCCCGCCGAGGTGACGGAACTGGCGGCAGGCGCCGGTGACGGGTCGGGAATCCCCGCCGGCGCGCTGCAGACCCGGACCGACTTCGGCAAGCCCGGGTACGGTGGCCCGTGCCCTCCCGAGGGCGACCATCCCCATCGCTACCTCTTTACCGTCCACGCGGTGGGCATGGAGGAGTTGCCGGTCGACGCCGACACCATGCCGGCGGTGGTGGGGTTCATGCTGAACTTCAACACGCTCGAGAAGGCCAGCCTGATGGGGCTATACAAGCGGCGCTGACCGTTGGAGCGACGGGCAGGTTCGGGTTAGGAGGGAAGGCCCACCGATGGCGACCTGGCGGCGGGGAGCCCCACCGTCCACCCGCTGATCCGTGACGCCCTCGTTCTGTTCGCCGAGCTCTTCCTGCTGTTCGTGGCGGTCACATTCGGGCTGAACCTGCTACGGCGCCGGGTAGGCGACGAGCGCCTCCGGACCCTCATGGGCGCCTCGCCCGTCGGGGCGGCCCTGCGGGGGATCGGGGTCGGTTTCATCACCCCCTTCTGCACGTATTCGGCCATCCCGGTGCTGGTCTCCCTCCGCCGAGCCGGTGTGAGCCCGGCCGGCTACACGGCGTTCATGGTGGCTGCGCCGGTCCTCGACCCGATCCTGTTCGGAGCGCTGGTGATCATCGTGGGCCTGCAGGCCGCAGTCATCTACCTGGCGGTGGTGTTCGCGGCGTCGATCGGTCTGGCGCTGCTGGCCGAACGGGTCGATCTCGACCGCTTCATGAAGCCCTTGACCCCGGCGGATGTGGATGGAGGCCCTGACCGGGACATCGGAACCGGCCCGTGGCGGGGTTTGAGGACGGAATGGCGCCCCTCCATGCGCTCGTCCCGGGCGTTGCTCCGCACCATGCTCCCGCTGCTCGCGCTGGGCGTTCTGATCGGGCTGGCGATCACCGCCTTCCTGCCGGCCGAGACGGTGGCCCGCGTGCCGGTCCTGTCGGGAGACGCGGCGATCCCCGCCGCCGCGGCGGTCGGGACCTTCTTCTACATCAACACCGAGCTGTTCGTGCCGATCGCCGACGGTCTCAGGGCGGCGGGGATCGGCATCGGCGCGGTGGTGGCACTCACCATCGCCGGTGCGGGCGCCAACGTCCCCGAGTTCGTCATGCTGGCCCGGCTGACCAGCCGCAAGGTGCTGGCAGTGTTCGGCGGCTACGTCTTCGTCGTAGCGATGGCCGCCGGGATACTGGTCGAGCTAACGGTCGCCTAGTGTCCTGATTCGATAGGTCGTCAGCCATTCCCAGGCGACGAGAACGCGAAAAACGCCCGGCCGCGCCGGTCCCCGGCGGGCCCATCCCCCAGCCACCACCTCCTTCGGTCCGAACGCGTTCCGCTATCCCCCGACGGGTCCGCTCCCGAATTGATCCCGGCTCCGGTTCCCTCGACGTCGAACTGCAAGGAACCAGTGGTGTTTGTGACTGCCTTACAGTATGCGGCGAGGGCGTGACACCTTTCAACCCCCTTGAACAAGGCTCGGGTCACAGACCACATCGAACTGGAGATACGGCAGGCTAGGAGGATGCGGCACGAAGAGACCGTGGCGGGACAGTCGCCCTCAGTCATATCTCGATGGCGTCCAGTAGGTGGTCGAGGCCGGGGAAGTCTCTTGATTGTCCGGCCGGCTCAGGCGAGAGGTGTCGGGTCCTGGCCGGCCATGGCGTCGAGGTCGGCGCGCCATCTCTCGTAGTCGATGCCGGATGCGGTACGGAATAACCCCACCGTCTCGGCGGCAGGCACGAACCTGCCACCTCCCCGGTAGCGGCGGGGGACCCGGCTGCTGATGCCGGTCAGGATCTCGTAGGGGATGGTCTCGGCCCAGCCGGACAACTCGTTGGCCGTGATCTTCTCGTCATCCTGGGTGCCGATGATCACCACCTCGTCCCCGACCCGGACGTCGGTCTCGGGGCCCACGTCGACCATGAACTGGTCCATGCAAACCCGGCCCACTACGGGGTGCCGCCGGCCTCTGATCAGCACCTCCCCCCGGTTGGACAGGAGGCGGGGGTAGCCGTCCCCGTATCCCATCGGGACGACCACGATGCGGGTGTCGCGGTCGGGGGTCCAGGTCGCTCCGTAGCTGACCGGGCTTCCGGTGGGGAGCGGCTTCGAGAGCACCACTGTGGACCGCCAGGTGAGGGCCGGCTCGATCTCGATCGTCCTGGGGATGGCGTCGGTCGGGTATACCCCGTACAGCATCAGGCCCGGCCGCACCAGATCGAGGTGGGAGCTGGGGTGCTGCAGGACGGCGCCCGAGTTGGCCAGGTGGAGGGTAGGGGTGGGGAGGTCCCGGTCACCGAAGTATGAGACCACCCGGCGGAAGGTGGCCATCTGGTTGAGGGTCTGGGCGGGATCCGCCTCGTCGGCGGTTGCGAAGTGGCTGTACACGCCCTCCACCTCCACCCGAGGGCTGCTGCGCAGGGCATCGAGCAGCTCGGCGGCGCCCTCGGGTCGTACCCCCATCCGGCCCATCCCGGTGTCCACCTTGGCGTGAACCCGGGCGACCGTCCCCATGCGCTCGGCGCCCTCCTCGATCGCTCCCACCGCCTGTACCGAGGAGACGGTCATGGTGAGTCCGAAGTGGAGGAAATCGGGAATCTGGGAGATGTCCAGGCCCCCCATCACGAGGATGGGGCACACGATCCCGGCCTCCCGGAGCCTCGCCCCTTCCTCGAGGAACGCCACCGCCAGCCCGGCCGGCCGGCAGCTCTCGAACAACCGGGCTACCTCCACCAGGCCGTGGCCGTAGGCATCGGCCTTCACCACCGGCGACATCCGGGCCGGGGTCACGGCCCGCTCGACAGCCCGGTAGTTGGACGTAAGCTGGTCGAGATCGATCTCCACATGGGTTGGGCGGGACACCCGCGGGGCTACGGTGGGTTCGAGGATCATCGGTCAGGAGGTTACAGGTGGGAGGTCCGGCGAGAAGATGAGCGCGGGCGGCGGGGCAGATGGGGGACGGCCCCGGTTCTTCGACACCCGAACGGCCTACATGATGTTCATCACCACCACCACGGAGAAGGCGGAGGTGGCGGCTCGGATCGCTCGGGAAGCTCGCCTGGTCGCTCCGGGGCCGGACTCCTTCCGCCTGTTCGACGCCGGCCTGGGGGATGCCACGGTGCTGGTCGAGGTAATGCGGAGCCTCCATGCGCTGCGGCCCCACGTCCCGTGGCTGGTCGTAGGCAAGGAGATAAGCATCGAGGATGTCCGTATCGCTCTGGACCGCCTACCCGACCGTTTCCACGAACATCCCGAGATGGTGTTCGTGGTGACCAACATGACCTACGGCGAGGCCACCAACCTGCGGCCGGGACCGGGGAAGGGCGAATTGTCATGGCGGAGCACCGCACTGGAGGGCGCGACCACCGTGGGCTTCGCCCGCCAGATTCGTGACCTCCACGACACCCTGGCCGAGGATTGGCAGGTGACGACCAGCCCCACGACGGGCAACCCGGTCTACGTCCGCCCCGCGGTCCACGTGATCTACCGCAAGGATCGGGAGTTCATCCTGCGCCGGGTGCTTCCCGATCCGAGCACCTACCGGGCGGCCTTCGATCTCATCATCGCGTCCCAGCCCTACCGGGCACGGACCTCGGCCGAGCACAAGGTCCGCACCGTGATCGCCCCCCTGGCCCGGGCGCTGGCTCCCGGTGGCCGGCTGCTGGGCATCCACGCCTACGGCCACGATCCCGGCATGGAGATCATCCACACCCTGTGGCCGGACGAGGATCCCTTCCGTACGGACCGCCGGGCCCTGCTGGCCGAGGCCGCCCGGCAGCTGTCGAGCCCGGCCGATGGGGACCTGGTGATGGAGGAGTGGGACGACTCGGAGTCGATCTTCCGCTACGAGATGCGGACCATGCCGGTCGAGGCCAAGGAACACATCGGGACCTCCGCCATCCTGGCGGCCTGGAACGCCGCCGCCTACGTCGCCCAGATCGACGAGAAACGGATGGAGGAGGCGGTGGCGTTCGGCGCCTACCACGACGGCACCAGGTTGGTGCTCAAGCGCTACGGACGGGTGTGGTTCAACAACGAGAGCTTCGTGATCCGCCGGGAGCCGGCATGAGAGGCGGCGGGCCGTGAACGACAGCATTACCGCGGTACCCGGGGTGGAGGTCGGGCACTGGACATCGGAGCAGCACCGCACCGGGGTCACCGTGGTGGTGTTCCCCGAGCCCAACGTGGCGGCGACCGAGATCAGGGGAGCGGCGCCGGGGAGCCGCGAGACAGCGTTGCTCGACCCGGGGATGCGGGTCCAGCAGGTCCAGGCGCTGGTGTTCACAGGAGGGTCTGCCTTCGGGCTGGCGGCGGTGGACGGGGTAGTCCGGGAGCTGGCCGGCGACGGTCGGGGGCATCCCACCCGCAACGGCCCGGTTCCCATCGTCCCCGCGGCGGTCATCTACGACCTCGATCGACCGTCCGGCTTCCACCCCGGAGCTCCGGAGGGAGCGCTTGCCTACCACTGTCGCTCGTCGGCGCCCGTGCCTCAGGGGCGGGTGGGCGCCGGTAGGGGCGTTACCACCTCGCAATGGCGAGGCCCGGCCGCGGTCCAGCCCTCCGGGCTCGGATCAGCCCGGATCGAGGTCGGCGCCGCGACGGTCGGCGTGCTGGCGGTGGTCAACGCGGTGGGCGACGTCTTCACCCTCGAAGGGGCTCCGCTCACGGGCGGCGAGATGGTTCCCGGCCCGGCCGCCTCCGCCGTCACGCCCCATGCCAACACCACCCTCGTGGCGGTGGCCACCGATGCCCGCCTGGAGCGGAACGACCTGTTCCGGTTGTGCGTGAGGTCCCAGGATGCGGTGGCGGCCTGTATCCGGCCGGCCCATACCCGATATGATGGCGACTCGGCGTTCGCGGTGTCCTGTGGAGAGTTGATGGGAGATCCAGATGCGTTGGGCGAGGCCGCCTTTGTCGCCACCGGACGGGCTATCGCCGCGGCGGTGACCAGCGCCCGTCCTCACGATCCTGACCGGACGGCAGCCGGACCATGACCCCTGTTGAGATCCGGGCGCGTCTGGACGAACTGGCCGGGCAGGCGGGGGCCTGCGTGGCCTGCCGGCTTCACGAACGACGCACGCAGGCAGTCTTCGCCGATGGTTCCCCTGAGGCGGACATCATGTTCATCGGTGAGGGTCCCGGGTACAACGAGGACAAGGAAGGCCTGCCGTTCGTGGGCAGGGCGGGCATGCTGTTGAACCGGCTTCTCGGCGAGGTGGGTCTCGATCGGAGCGAGGTGTACATCGCCAACGTGGTCAAGTGCCGGCCTCCGAACAACCGGGATCCCCGCCCGGACGAGATAGAAGCCTGCAAGCACTTCCTGGTCGACCAACTCCGGCTGGTGGACCCGGCCGTGGTCATGACGATGGGCAACTTCTCGACCAAACTCCTACTCAAGACATCGGTGGGTATCACCCGCACCCGAGGCCAGGTGTACCCCTGGTGGGGGCGGGTGGTGATCCCGACCTTCCATCCGGCGGCGGCATTGCGGAGCGGTCCCGCCATGGAGGCGACCATCAAGGCCGACCTGGAGATGGCGGTGCGAACCGCCCGGGAGCGGTTGGCGGACCCGGATGCGCAGGCCGGTGTGCCGGAACCGCCCGACTCCTACGAACAGCTCGGCCTGTTCGGATGATCGTTCTCGAGGCGCCTTCCCCGAGCGACACGCGCCGGATCGGCCGCGCCCTGGCAGGGTTGGTGCAGCCGGGCGACATCATCCTCCTCTCCGGAGCCCTGGGGGCCGGTAAGACCGTCCTGGCCGCCGGCATCGGAGAGGGCATCGGCGTGGCGGAGCCGCTCACGTCGCCGAGCTTCGTACTGGCCCGCCACTACCGAGACGGGTTCATGCCGTTGCTCCACGCCGACGTCTACCGGATCGGTTCGTCCGGCGAGTTCGAGGACCTCGACCTGATCGAAGCGGCTCGCGACGGTGTGCTGCTCATCGAGTGGGGCGACGTGGTGGCCGGTCGCCTGCCCGACACCTGCCTGTCCGTGGAGATCGAGGGAACCGGTGACGAGGCGCGGACCATCCGGCTCTGCCCCTCCGAGCCGTGGACCGGCCGCAGGCTCGAGCCCGCCATGCGCGAGGTGGCACAAGGTGGCCGAGGGTGAGGATCCTCGGTATCGATACGGCCACGGGAGCCTCGTCGGTGGCGCTGGTGGAGTCGAGGCGGCTGGTGGCCTCGGCCGGCCGCACCGGAAGTCGGGACCACGATGCCTTCCTCATTCCGGCCATCGACTTCTGCTTCGCCCAGGCCGGATGGCATCCCGAAGAGCTGGATGGCGTGGTGGTCGATGTTGGGCCGGGCCTGTTCACCGGAGTGCGGGTCGGCATCGCCACCGCCCAGGGTCTGGCCACGATGCTGGGCGTTCCGATCATGGGCGCCTCCTCGCTGGATGCTCTGGCCCTGCGGGCTACCACGGGCCACAGGTACATCTGGGCGGTGGTGGACGTGCGCCGCGGCGAGGTGGCGGTGGCCGGTTACCAGCCGGTTCCAGGCGGCGCCGCGCTGGATGCGCCCCCCGAGTTGGTCGGTTACCAGCAGTTCCGGGGCATCCTCGAGTCGGATGCCAGGGAGATCCTGGTCGTGGGCGATTGGGAGGCTCTGCCGGGCTCGGTCTTGCGCGGATTGCGAGGAGTCCGGACCGGCATGCCCCGCTACCCGTCGGCGGACGCACTGGCCGAGATGGTGGTCGCGAAGGTAGGGCGGGGGGAGTTCGGTCATCCCAGAGAGGTGCGGCCCTTCTACATGCGGGAGCCGGACGTCACCCTCGGCTCGGTACACCGCCGGGAGGCGGGCCTGTGGTCCTGACCGGTGGGCTCGTGGTCAGGGACCTGCTGACGGAGGACCTGGATCAGATCCTGGAGCTCGAGGCCGCCACGTTCCGGATGCCGTGGTCGCGCGAGGTGTTCGAGGCGGAACTGGAAGCTCCGGGCCGGTCGTACCTGGTGGCGGATCATGAGGGTCGGGTGGTCGGTTACGGCGGCCTCATGCTGGTGGAACAGGACGCCCACATAAACACGCTGGCCGCGCAGCGCCCCGGGCCGGTGCCGGCTGTGGGAACCCGTCTCATGCTGGCGCTGGTGCAGATCGGGTTGGCGGGAGGCGCCGAGCACCTGACCCTTGAGGTCCGGGCCTCCAACCGGCGCGCCCAGGAGTTCTACCGGAAGTTCGGTATGGCGCCGGTGGGGGTGCGGAAGCACTACTACCGGGACGAGGACGCCCTCATCATGTGGGCGCATGACATCATGGGCGTCGGCTACCGGGAACGGCTCCGGCTGATCGAGGAGGCCTTGCCGTGAGCGGTCCGCTGGTGCTGGCCTTCGAGACCTCGTGCGACGAGACGGCGGTCGCGGTCACCGAGGGCACCCGGGTGCTCTCCAACGTGCTCTCGTCGCAGGTGGACATGCACGCCCGATTCGGGGGAGTGGTCCCCGAGGTGGCTGCCCGCGCCCATGTCGAGGCGATCCGCTCCCTTACCCACCGGGCCTTACGGGAAGCCGGGGTCCACCCTGACTCGCTGGACGGCATCGCCGCCACCAGGGGGCCGGGCCTGGTCGGTTCGCTCCTGGTGGGCTTCTCGTTCGCCAAGGCCATGGCGTGGAGCCGCGGACTTCCGTTCCTCGGCGTGGACCACATGGAGGGGCACCTGTTCGCGCCCCGCCTGGACTTCGACGACTTCCGGCCTCCGGGCGTGGTGCTGCTGGCCTCGGGAGGCCACAGCCAGGTGGTCCTGATCAACGGATGGGGGGACTATCGCGTCCTCGGCCAGACCATTGACGACGCCGCCGGCGAGGCATTCGACAAGCTGGCCCGCTTCATGGGACTGGGCTTCCCGGGCGGACCGGCCATCGACGCCCTCTCGGAGACCGGGGACCCCGACCGGATCAGGTTCCCCAGAGCGCTGGCCGATCGCCGCTACGACTTCTCCTTCTCGGGTCTCAAGACTTCCGTGGTGACCACCCTGGAGAAGGCGAGGGCATCCGGAACCCTGCCCTCCCGAGAGGACGCCGCCGCCTCGATCCAGGAGGCGATCGTCGACGTGCTGGTGCAGAAGACGATGAACGCGGTCGAGGATCATGGGGTGGAGATCGTAGGCGGGGGAGGCGGCGTGGTGGCCAACCGGCGTCTCAGAGCCCGGCTCGAGGAAGAGGCTGACCGCCGGGGCGTGGGACTGTTCCTGCCCAGGCCGATCATGTGCACCGACAACGGGGCGATGATCGGCGCGGCGGCGGCATTCCGGCTGGAGCGGGGCGAGCGGACCGAGTGGCGGGCCGGGGTCGACTCCTCGATGAGGCTGTGAGCCGGTCGGAGAATGCCGTAAACAAGCCGAATCGGGACCCTCGGGGGATGATGTCTGCGGTTGAGTGAGCGGAAGGGGGCGCGGTTCGGCTAGCGATCGTCGACCAAGGCGTCCCAGGCTATGTCGATCATCCGACCCACTGCGTCCCGGACCACGTCCCGATGGGGGTTGTAGTAGTCCATGTCCTCGTTCTTCTGCGCGAGCGGGTCGCCGTCCACCGCCAGGATGGCGCCCGCCTGCCTCCCCGCCAGTCCGGCCAGCACGAACAGCGCCGCGGCCTCCATCTCCACTGCCTTCACTCCGGTCTTCTGCCACATGGGCACCGGGGAGCCCAGAATGTCGTGGGTGAAGAAAGCGGCATTGGTCAGCGTCACTCCCTCGTGGATGTTCTCGGCGCCCTCGGCGGCGCGCCGCAGCGCCATCACCACCTCGACCGAAGCCAGGGCGGGGTAGCCGTCGGGCACTATCTGGGAGGTGTAGCCCTCGTTGCGCACCGCTCCGGTTGAGATCACCAGGTGGCCGTCCATCACGTCGTCCTGCATGCCTCCGCAGGTCCCCGCCCGGATCACACGATGCACCCCGGCCATGAACAGCTCCTCGAAGCACACCGCGGCGCCCGCCGCCCCCACCCCGTGGGAGGACACTCCCACCCGGGTTCCCCGGTGGTGGCCCACCAGGGTGACGTACTCCCGGAACCGACCTATCTCGGTGGCGCCTTCGAGCCGCGAGGCCGCCCGCAGGGCGCGGTCGGGATCGCCGACCACCAGCATCCGCTCCGGCAGGTCATCGGAATCAACGCAGAGCAGGGAGAGGAACACGTCTCGAATGACCCTTTCGTCTCCGCCGTCGACGGGAATCTGCGCTGGGGTGGTCACCGAGAACTCTCCCGACCAGTTCGGCAACCGCCGCAGCCACATGGCCGGAGGTGACCTCCGTTCCCAAGAGGCTCCGCCGCTGTACGACTCTACATCCATGCTGTATTGCGCCGCCCTCGGCGATCAACTTCTCGCTCCAGGTCCCGGTGTCGAGCACGGCGTCGGGATGACGATGTTGCCTCGGATGCCGTCGGTGGCCCACTCCGGCGCGGCGACCCTCGCCAACCGGGTTAGGGCCGCCTTGGAGATCCGGTCGGCCGGATCGACGATGCGTCCCTGCCGCGTTGGCAGAGGTGCGTCTCGGTTAGCACTCCACCCGAAAGGCTGCTAACCTCTGGCACTCGTAAGGAGAGATTGCCAACAGGTCCGCCTTTCCCGGCCGGCCGGTTGGCATCT